>JACRAO010000023.1 GCA_016213345.1 Bdellovibrio sp.
AAAACAACCCTCAGCTCTTCCATCCGTTATTGTAACATTGCCAGCACATGGCTCTTTAGCCATTGCATCTCTAAAAGAAACTGAGAAAAAAAACGTTGTTAGCATATTATTTGATCCGATAAAATCCAATACTCCTGTTTCAAAAATGTGCACCGTTCAGAGAGATGGAACACAAGAAGGCACACCATGTCAGTGTATTTTTAAATGGAATGAGTTTAACAAAAATGTTTTTCCTCCGCTAGAAATCAAACGCGAAGCAAGAACATTGGTTGTTGACATTCAACCATATGCTGCATTTTGTAATCTCCCTCCCGCATATCAAAATGAAATCGTTATTGGCACTCCAGTCAATGTTACAGTTGAGCAAATCATAAGTAGCGGCGCCCCCTATGAGGTAAAATCTTATACTTTCAATAAACAAGCAAGCATAGACACTGGATCGTTTCAGGATGTTTATGGAAATGTTTTTGATAATATTTTGCGCTATTCTTGTTATGAACAATTTAAACGTGGCCTAGTGATCTATAACAGAACAGATATTAGCAAAACAAATCCTAAAACAGGCGAAGCAGTCACTTTTATTTCGGCCAATCAATTTTGTGTTGCGAAATCTGATGGCACCGGTGGTGATACAGAAGGCTGTAAAAACATCCCACCACCAGGAGCCTCAAACGAAGCTTATTATTATAATTTATTTATACAAGCCTCAAACCGTGGAAATATCAATATTGAAAATGAAAGATATAAGTGTCCGAGAGTACTAGAAAGCTTAAAAGATCCCAACCGTACAAACTATTGGCCACTAGACACTAGCTTTGCATTAGCAGTAAGAAGATCTGCTGACTTTAATGTTGGAGTCGAAGCTCCAAGTACATTATCTATCGGAGGGGATTCTTCTTCGGAACCCACAAGCTGTGATGCTGATCTAAAAAAACCAGATGCTCCAAATACTAATAACCCTAATGAACCGCCTCCTACGAACGTAATTGTAAAAAAATGCTTAGGATTTGCAAGACTTCCAAATACTGATGGCTCGTGTCCTGTAATCAGATCAGCTAGCAGTCAAAACATTCCTACCTTTAGATTAAGGCGATTTGTAGCAATTTTTCCGCCTAATTTTGACACAGATGGAAAAATGAGAAACGAATCTCAAGGCTCTGATACAGTTTATATTCTTGATCGCCCGGTTTTAAACCCCAATGCTGCTAATAATCCTACAGAGCCACTGTATTATACAATGCTTGGTCCAAAACCATGTCCATTTGCATTTTATGATAAAAAAGGAATTGCTCATCCAGATGATTCTATATTTGATAAAGTGCCAGGTTATGTGGCAACTAACAATCTATGCTGGAATGGTAAAAACGTAGACGGAGTCGAATTTCCAAATAGAGATAGTGTAAGTTCTTGCGCAGCAGCATTACCACTGTACAATAAAAATTCTGGTGTTTGGTCTGTTGGCACAGTTCATCCCACCAATCCAAGTTATAAGATGAAACATGTTTTTATTCGCCCGATCGAAAACACTTGGGCATCCCATTACGAAGAGGACACAGCTTTTCAAGCCTGTGCACCTCAATCACAGCCTTTTGTCGTTGATCCACCAATGCACTTTGCCAAATCATCTGCTGGTAATGTCAGTTGGTGCGCAGAAGTTTATCCAACACAAAATCCAAATATAACTGATATCGATCCAGGCACAACGGGCGGCGTAGTTCCATTTACTTCGCATGTGGTTAAAAACACAAAAAACGAAGCGTGCCAGTTCACTTCAATTATAAAGCAAAATTCACCATACCCAAACAGTGGCCTTGCAAGACACCCTGCTTCTAATATAGCAGACCCGTTGACTACTCAACCGCTTAAGCAATGCGAAGACGAAAGACCAAGTTCAGGCATAGGCAGTCATGTGACTTGTGATCGAACTGTCGAGAACCCAAACCCAACTTTTAAAACATTTCCATTACTAGCCAGACCACAATGGGTAGAAAGAGCAATCAGCACAGATAAAAGCTTTGCTTGCGCAATCACAGATGATCAAAATGGAGGGAAAACTGGTAATTATACTCCAAAGCAGGGGTGCTGCGGAAAATCTGTTTTTGTTTGGTCGGGAAATGCCCAATACTCAAATAATCGCACTGCCCATCTGGAACCCAGCAAAAATCCAAGTAATCAAAAAACACTTTGTGAAGTTCCTGAGTATTAGATATTTAAACTGTTACCGCTTCACTAATACGCATGTAGTTTAGTTAATGCACTTAAATATATTTGATGTAATTTTGGGTCATAATCAAAAAGCTGCACAGATACTAAAAACCCACGCTTTCTAAGTTCTCCTAGCATCTTAAAAAAATCGGAATTAAAAACTGCTAAATAGTCTTTTCTAAATAAAGAACGCCTAGCTGGCTTAATGGTTTCACCTTTTTCAATGCCTATTAAATAAGTCTGTAGTGTGTTTTTAAAGTCATTTAACACTAGTTTAATTTTATCAGCATGTGATTGATCAGCTTTATTTGCAAAATAAGCTTCTCTCTCTAACAAAACCCTATAAACATCAATTTTCTTTTGCTGATTTACAAAGCTAATACTTTTCGTCTTTAACTGCGCAAAATTAGACAACAATGGATCAAAACTTTGATAAACATATCCTAGTGGATACCCCTTGGCACTTAAGACAACCACAGAAAGTGTTTGTTCCAGTATAGGATGCCGTAGTCTTAAATAAGATTTGTTTTTATAAAAAACCCCAAACCATTCTAGTGGCTCTATCCAACCGGCAATCCAAGCATGAGCTCCTATTTTTGCATACCTGCTCTCTATATCCTCTAACACAAGTGTGCCAGGAGAACTTTTTCCAAATATACCCACTAGTTCCGCAAAAGACAAAAAACTTCCCTGAAAAAATCTACTTGGAGAAATCCAAAAGAGTTCCCGTAAACGCTCTGAAGATAAAAGCGCAGTGCAAATTTCTAAAGACAATTGTTTTTTTATATTATCAGGTGGCTTAACTGATTTATGGGATTGCTCAACATAATATTGAGAGCCTAAAACTTCATTTGTCATGCCCAATAACACTCTAATTGCTTTTTCTTCTGGAATATCAAACCGAATCATAGCGTACGGTGGAAGTTTTGTCTCTTTTCTTAAAACATCTAAAGATGGGAGTTTAAGCAAAACATTTTCATCACAAATGGCTTGAGAAAGTCTTTCCTTAAGCGAAAAAAATTCATTTAGATCAGTAGGCTCAAAGGCTATAGCATTGTAAGCAATAAATATAAATAGAATATAAAACTTCATTTTAGAGTTCCCCACCATGCAGGCAATTGTGAGATCAATGCTAAATCTATACCATCCCTTAATGGTATGTTCAATTTCCAAGCATGTAAACCAAAGGCAAGATTTTGTTCTCCTCTGTATACAGTATCACCTATCACTGAAAAGCCTAGGTTACACAAATGACATCTAATCTGATGCATCACTCCAGTTTTAATTTCTATTTCTAAATCAAAACACTCTGGGCTGAGTTGTTTCACACCAAGTATAATAGTTTTTGCAGGATACCATCGCCCTCTAATGCTATTTTTCTTAGACGTAGCGACTTTAACTATCATTTTTTTTTTAGACTTAATAGAATGCCCAATGGGAAAATTAATTTCATATGGCAAACGCAAGTGGTCTAATAGATTATATTTGTCTACGCCATAAGAACTCCTACCATTGAATTTCACTAAAGCTCTATAAATTTTCCTTACTTGTTGATTTTTCCAAGCTTTTCTTAATCTTTCAAATTCCAGCTTAGATTTGGCATATAACAAAAGCCCACTGGTTGCGGTATCTAATCTATGAAGCGGAAAAACAGTCTTCACATGTGCTAAAGCTGCTCCAAGCGCTGTTTCAGTTTCTTTTTTTAGTGGTTCTGAAGGAATACCGGAAAATTTGTGCAAACTAAAAATATTCTCGTCCTCGTAAATAATAGGTAAAAAACAACCATTGTTTGAAATTAAATCATTAGTAGACGAAAAAGGCGAAAACTTCTTAACTACATCCCATGCTATTTCCACAGTTCAAGCACCGATAACAAGCTCCATTTCGAATAGTTGTATGACCGCACTGATCACAGGGCGGAGCATCACCCATCATTTCAGCCAAATGCCCCATAATTGCTGAAGAAAATTCGACCGTTGGAGTTGGTTCCTTCAGATATTGTTGTTCAAATATTTTCTTTTCGCCAGCAAATTCTCCAGCAAGTGGCTTTACTTGCAAAAAATCCGTACGACCCATGTATTCCATCCCCAATACTCTAAAAATATAATCCACCACAGAAGTCGCCAATTTAATATTAGGATGTCCATCCACAATGCCCGAGGGCTCAAAACGTGTAAACGTAAACTTGTCTACATACTCGCTAAGCGGAACACCGTATTGCAAGCCCAAACTCACTGAAATTGCAAAACAATTCATCATCGAGCGATAAGCCGCACCTTCTTTGTGCATATCGATAAAAATCTCACCTACACTTGCGTCATCATATTCACCAGTTCTTAAGTAAACTTTATGCCCAGCCACAGAGGCTTCTTGCGTAAAACCACGACGTTTTGGTGGCAGTTTCCTGCGAGCCGGAGCACTCCATGTTTGAACTTGCTTATCTGATTTTGTTGACAACGGCTGAGAAAGCTTACAACCATCCCGATACAGGGCAACAGCTTTCAAACCCAATTTCCATCCCTGATAATAAATATCCTCAATTTCCTCAACCGTGGTCTCATTGGGTATGTTTACAGTCTTAGAAATTGCACCAGATAAAAACGGCTGTACGGCAGCCATCATATGAACATGTCCCATTGGTGCAATAAAACGCTTTCCACGACTGCCACATTTATTAGCACAATCAAAAACTGGCAAATGCTCAGCTTTTAGATGCGGAGCACCCTCAACAGTCATTGTTCCACAAATAATTTCATTTGCTTCTTGAATTTGTGTTTCTGCTAAGCCTGCCCACGTAATAAAATTAAAAGTAGGCGCTTCATATGTTGCTTTAGAAATTCCTAAACGATTGAAAATTTCTTCTCCCAAAGCAAATCTAGTAAAACAACTAGACAGTTCAAACGTACCAGGCAAAGTTTTTTCTATTTTTCTTATTTCAGATTCTGTCAGGCCTTTGGATATTAAAAATTCACGATTCACATGCGGTGTGCGATCAAAATTCATAGTGCCCAAAAGATAACGCAAAATATCTTCGATTTGACTTTCAGTATATTTTAAGTTTTTTAGAGCCGCAGGTACAGATTGATTGACAATTTTAAAACATCCTCCACCTGCTAATTTCTTAAACTTTACTAATGCAAAATCTGGCTCTACTCCCGTTGTATCACAATCCATTAGCAGTCCAATTGTTCCAGTAGGCGCTAAAACAGTGACTTGAGCATTTCGATACCCATGCTTTTCACCTAAAGTATAAGCCAAATCCCAATCAAATCTTGCAGCTTCGACTAATTGTCTTGGACAGTGCTTGGAAGTAATACCATAAGCTGATTTTCGATGTTTTGAGATCACTCGCAACATAGAAGAACTATTTTGTTCAAAACCTTCGAACGGATTTATTTTTTGGGCTATTTCAGCACTAACAGCATAAGCATGTCCACACATAATGGCAGTCAGAGTCGCAGCCCATGTCCGACCCTCTACACTATCATATGGTATGCCCTTCAGCATAAGCAGAGTTCCTAAATTTGCATAGCCTAGGCCAAGTGGGCGATAATCATGTGAGTTTTTTGCTATAGTAGCTGTAGGATAGCTTGCCAAATCTACCATAATATCTTGCGCAATCACAAAAACCCGGCAGGCTTGGCGATAGCCATCAATATCAAAACTGCCGTCAGCCTTGAGAAATTTTACTAAATTCAAGGAAGCAAGATTACAAGCAGAATCGTCTAGAAACATATACTCTGAGCAAGGATTTGAGGCCCATATTCGATCTGTGTTTGAACAAGTATGCCAATTATTAATGGTGGTATCATACTGAACTCCGGGATCGGCGCATGTCCAAGCTGATTCTGCAATCTTTTTCCAAAGCATTTTAGCGTCATATGTATCAATAGTTTCACCAGAAGTACGGGCCTTCGTGTGCCACTTATCGTCTCGTTCTACAGCATGCATGAACTCATCTGTTACTCGAACAGAATTATTAGAATTTTGCCCAGCAACCGTTTTATATGCTTCACCATTAAAGTCAGAAGCATACCCTGCGGATATTAAAGCTTGCGCTTTTTTTTCTTCTCTGCTTTTCCAAGTAATGAAATCTAAAATTTCTGGATGGTCCATATTTAAACAAACCATTTTTGCAGCTCTCCTAGTGGTGCCACCAGATTTAGTAGCACCCGCACCTTTATCAAAAACCTCTAAAAAGCTTATTAATCCTGACGAGTAGCCACCTCCAGATAATTTTTCCTGTGCTCCTCTAATTTTTGAAAAATTAGTACCTGTACCGGAACCATATTTAAAAAGTCTGGCTTCGTTTTTAATGAGTTGAAAAATACTCATTAGGTCATCATCTATAGCTTGAATAAAACAAGCAGAACATTGTGGTCGGGAATATGCATCTTTTGTTTCGATCACCCTGCATGACACAGGATCCCAGGCGTAATTTCCTCCAGTGCCATCAATATGATATTCGTGCCACAAGCCTAAATTAAACCAAACGGGAGAGTTAAAGGCGCCCATCTGGTGAGTGAGCATATGGGATAGTTCGTCTTCGAAAATTTGTGCATTTTCTAAATCAAAATAACCCATCTCTAGTCCTGCAACTCTCAAAGTATGCGAAATCCGTTTTACAATTTGTTTCAAAGAAGTTTCATATCCGGTTTCAGGAACACCAGCCTTTCTAAAATATTTAGAAACTAAAATGTCTATGGCAAGCTGACTCCAAGTCTCTGGAACTTCGACCTCTTTCATTTCAAATACTGTACTGCCATCCGTATCTTTAATTTGTGAAGAGGTTTTGATGTATTTTACAGAATCTAGTGGATTAAGCCCGGAGGTTGAAAAATAGCGTTTTATAGAAAAAGACTGTGTCTTTATTTTTCTGGTCGAAACAGGTAATGAAATAGGTATGAGACAAGTTTGCTCAACTTCAGTAAAATTCAAGCTTTTATTTAAAAATTTCCCATTATCTAGTTGTCCATTTGATTTTATGTGCTCTTGTTCAATCATGATCTTTTCCATGAATAGCAATCTCCTTTTTCATTTTGACCAACACCTAAGTCAAACACCCCATTCTTGATTAATTTGTATATAACTTGCAACTTGTAGCTGATCATCCTCAATCAACCCTCTTTTATAGTTGTTAACTTTAGACTGCAGATAATTTCTACCATTGTCAAAGCACATACAATACATTGTGGTAACATATTTACAACACTACAATATATAGTACTGTCTTGCAGCGTTAACCTCTTGAACCCCTTGCCTTTTTTCTATAAAACAAAAGAAATAGCTAAATAAGTAAAAATATCACGCATAGTGTCATTTTCATTTCTCTTGACTTATTTTGAGTTTTTCGATTTCCGCTTGTATGCGCCCTTTAAAGAAAAATAACTAGAAATATTTTAAAAAAATCCGAAAATTGAAAGTATTTTTTAAAAAACTATCACTTCTTGGGCAAAATAAGCTATAAAACACTACCAAATCATTCCCAAACTTATACGAAACCCTTGTAGCATAAAACTAGAAACTCCACCTAATTTTCCAGAAGTTACATAGAGTCCACTTTTTATTCTAATTGCTGCGCCATCTAAGGAACCAGTTCGCAGATCAACTCCTGCGGTTAGCTCATATCCATAAACTATGCTTTGAGTATTTGCCTCTACTCCCGAGGGTGGACTGCCCATCTTGAGATAGCCCCAGCCAACAACTCCACTTCCGCCTACAAACGGAGCAAATCTGACTGCAGTAAATGGAAACAAATGCACACCCACAATAAAGGAAGCATTATATAATGACGCACTTGGTGTATCAGTGCCAATAGAAGCCTTGCCTACTGCAGTTAATATCTCCATAGCAGCCTGTGGCCTAAAAAATCCTTTTCTGTCTTCTGCACGGAAATTGAAATACTCAGCCAAAGCTCCCGTCATGCTTTTACCCGAAGTTCCTGTAAAAAAAGCTACTCCCATATCCATTGCTGGTGCGTATTCACCCGCTGCTTTTCCAAAGCAAAGCTTGGTATTTAAACCTTCAATCACAAGTATTGCAATAATGACAAAGAATATTTTACAATAACTCATTCCACACTCGTCCTTCTTTTATAAACAGTACCGGGAACATCAACTTCAGAAGAACCTTTCGGCAAAACAACTGACCTTGGCACCTCCACTGCGGTAGTAGCTTTTGGCTCCTGAATTTCTTCTCGCAAACATGTTTGGACTTTTTTTACAAATCCCTGGTAAATGTCTGCTGTTTTTAAAAGCACTTCAATCTCCTTATAAGATTTATTCAATTCTTCCTTTGCTTGCTGCAACTCATGTGCTTTAGGCTTGTTTTTATCAACAGTCGTCAAATCCTGTGATTTTAGTCTTTGAACCAAAATATCTAGTTTTCTTTGCGCTGTCCTGACACGTTCTAGTTGGACTTCAATACCAGCAGAATCTTTTCCTAAATTACTATCCGAAAGCATGAGTCGGTATTTTTTGATTTCTTTCTCATATTGCGCTTTTGATTCTTTTAAAACTTCTTGTGATGTTAAAAACGATCCTCCCGTAAGATCCTTAATCTGTAAATGAATAGCCTGGATTTTTGTCTGAATATTAGAGAGCTGATTTTGCAATTTCTCAACTGTAGCTTGAGCAATCATTTTGCGACTTTGACTAATATCTTTTTCTTGTGCTCCACAAGCAAGTTGAACTTCTCTCTCAAAACTAGAAACCTCATCAGAAACAGGTTCTGCACCTATAGAGAAGGAAATCAAAAAAATTACAGCTATCCAGACAATCACACTTACTTGTCGGATTTAAATTATAAAAAATAAAGGGTTTCTAGATAATTAACGCGGTGGGTTCTTATTGTTGTTTTAAGCCAAAACGTAGAGCGGTTTTGTGAAGAATATTTCTAATTTCCTCTATATCATCAGTTAAATAAATAGAATTTAAATCTGCTGCAGATATCGCACCTTGTTTAACCAAAGTACTCTGAAACCACTCCATGCATCCTCTCCAATAATCCTTTCCAACTAATATAACTGGAAAATCCTGTAACTTGCCTGTCTGGATCAGTGTCAAAGCTTCTGTAAGCTCATCCAAAGTGCCAAATCCTCCGGGCAAGATAATAAAGGCATACGAATATTTGATAAGCATGACTTTCCTGATAAAAAAATAATTGAAAGTTACAAATTTATTTAACCAAGGATTTGGTTTTTGTTCATGTGGTAAAACGATGTTACAGCCAACAGAATACCCACCTGCTTCCTTAGCTCCCTGATTAGCCGCTTTCATAAGTCCAGGTCCACTGCCAGTAATTAAAGTAAAGCCTTCTTGCGCGACAAGTGAACCCGCTTTCTTTGCAAGTTCATAGTAGCTTGCATGCGTGCTTTCCTTAAAACGCGCCGATCCAAATACCGTTACAGCAGGCTTGAGGTGATGAAACGCACCGAAACCTCTAACAAATTCCCTCATGATTCGTAGCACTTCGAAAAATTCAGCAACTTTAGAACGCTTGCCAGCTAAAAACAGCTTCTCTTGTTTATGTAATATATTGTCGTGTTTCATGTTTATATTAATATGAGAAAATAATCACTCTATAGGAAATTTATACTCTTTATATTGAACATATTCCTTGCTGCTATTATTTGCTGTATCCATTAGCTCTACCGGTCCTGTAATTTCAAAATTAGACAAACGTTTAGTGCTCATCCTGAGAGACCATTTTTGTGTCTCCTGAGAATAGCTTAACTCATAAAACCCACTATATGGTCTGTTTGAGTCATTTGTTGTCTGTCTAATCTCTACAGAGATGGATCTTACACCAGAATAATCATCTTTGGCTTTAGCTTCGATAATTATGGTCTTTGCCTGCTTATCTTCTCTAGAATCGAAAGAAACAAGAACTGGTCCTTGTGTGTCATTTGCAGAAGCTCCAAATGCTTGATAAGTACAAATTAAGAAAACAACAAGGATCCGAATATTAATCATAAAAAACTCCTACGTGAAAAATTGAAAAAGAACACACACATACCTGAACGATTTCGTAACACTTCTGACATATTAGGTCAATAAACAAAAAAAGGCTTTTTTTCTTCTTTGACTGCAGGTAACATGCTAAAACCACAAGGAGAATCATACCTATGCAAATAAATACATGGTTTAAAAGCACAATTGCGATTATTATTGCTCTCATGTCAATTAACCTAAGTTGTACAAAAAAATTCAAAACCGATACATTACAAAATGGCACAGGAGTAAGTGCAGAAAACGGAAAAACAGTTTCTGTTCACTACACTGGTTGGCTAACAGATGGAAAAAAATTTGATTCCTCCCTAGACCGCGGGGAACCATTTAAATTCCGTTTGGGTGCAGGACAAGTCATCAAAGGGTGGGACCAGGGTGTACTGGGTATGAAAGTTGGTGAAAAGAGAAAACTAACTATTCCACCCGAACTGGGTTACGGCGAACGAGGAGCTGGGGGAGTTATTCCGCCCAATGCAACTCTGGTTTTTGAGGTAGAACTATTGGGAGTTGAATAATTTTTTTTGCTATATGAGTAAAGCAGAAATTAATTATATTCATGGTTTTTCACAAAAAGAACAAGAACGACTTTATAAGCAAGCAAAATTTTTCGAAGACATGGTATTTGAAAAAATAGATTTTTCAAGAATACATGAAAAAATAGCTTTTTCAAGAATACATGAAAAAATAGCTTTTTCAAGAATACCAGGAATACATAAAAAAACTGGTTTTTCACAGGCTTATAAAGTTTTAGAAGTAGGTTGTGGGGTTGGTGCTCAAACCGAGATTTTGTTAAGAAGATTTCCTCACATTTGTGTAACCGGAGTGGATGCTTCTACTACGCAAATAACGCAATCAAAAAAATACTTAGGCACATATATTAAGCAAAAACGAGTCACCTTAGATCTTGGAAATGCCGAAAATCTTTCTTATCCAGACGAAACATTTGACGGTGCGTTTATTTGCTGGTTTTTAGAACATGTAAAAAAACCGGTTGAAATCTTAAAAGAAATTCGCAGAACTCTAAAACCATCTGCGGTCATTTATTGCACTGAAGTTCTAAACGCCACATTTTACGTCCATCCATACAGTCCAGCCACTTTGCAATACTGGTTTCAGTTCAATGACCACCATTGGTCTTTAGGTGGTGACCCATTTGTCGGAGCAAAGCTAGCCAATTACCTTTTAGCAGCTGGCTACCAAAATATTAGTACCGAAGTATCGGTGCACCATTATGACAACCGAACACCTAAAAAACGAGCACAGTTTATAGAAGATTGGATTAGCTTCTTACTGAGCGGAGCACCTAACTTGTTAAAAGCAAAAAAAGTCACACCTAAACTTGTCGAAGAAATGCGACAAGAACTTACTAGACTCAAAGACGATCCCGATGCAGTGTTTTTTAATACCTGGGTCCAAGCCAAAGCACATGCTTGTTAATATAAACTGAAACCGGACTGTTTGCTGGACTGTTTCCTGTTCCCAGTTACAGTTACAGTTACAGTTACAGTTACAGTTACCGTTACCGTTACTGTTACTGTTCCCAGTTACTGTTACTCATTGTACCTACACCGATAAACCGGTCCCTTTAATTGCTCAACTAATACACAATTAGAAGGCAAATAATCCTTGC
>JACRAO010000025.1 GCA_016213345.1 Bdellovibrio sp.
ACGAGTTGAGATCATTAGATCGACACGATGAGTGATCATAAATTATTTTAAAAAAACAATTGTCAAATCCCCAGAAGATGGTAATGCTCACACAAGAGAGGTATCTTATTAATGAAAACATGGGGTGTTTCTGATTCACTAAAACTTTATAATATCGAAAATTGGGGCGATCAGTACTTTAGCATGAATCCAACCGGAAACTTAACTGTGCATCCACGGCGTGGCGAAGGTCCTGGCATTGACCTAATGACAGTGGTTGAAGAAATTAGATCTCAAGGAATTGCAATGCCCGTGCTTATTCGTTTTCAGGATATAATACGTCATCGAGTAGTGACATTAAATGAAGCTTTTAAAAAATCTATTGCTGAATTTAATTACAAGGGACGCTACCAGGGCGTTTATCCCATAAAAGTCAATCAAATGCGTGAGGTGGTCGAAGAAATTCTAGATGCAGGCAGACCCTATGATTTTGGACTCGAAGCAGGCTCTAAAGCAGAGCTTTCGGCAGTCATTGCCATGAATACTTCACCACAAGCACTTATTATTTGCAATGGATACAAAGATCATGCTTTTATTAAACTTGCTCTTTTAGGTTTAAAAATTGGGAAAAAAGTAATTATTGTCATCGAAAAGCTATCTGACTTACATCAAGTCATCGCATTGGCTAAAGAAATGGGAGTAACTCCTCTTTTAGGTGTGCGGTGCAAACTTGCCACTAAGGGAAGTGGAAAGTGGGAATCCAGTGCAGGTGATTTCTCAAAGTTTGGGCTTTCGATACATGAGTTGTTATACACTGTTAATATTCTCAAACAAGAAGGCTTAAGTGAGAGTTTTAAACTTTTGCATTTTCATATTGGTTCACAAGTTACGAATATTAAACCAATAAAAGATGCAGTTAAAGAAGCCACACGTATTTATTCAAAACTAAGAAAAATGGGTTTAAATTTAGAGTTTCTTGATGTTGGAGGAGGATTGGGAGTTGATTATGATGGCTCACGAACGAGTTTTGAAAGCTCTATTAATTATTCATTATCCGAATATGTAAGCGATGTCGTCTACTCAATACAAGAAGTGTGTCAAGCAGAAGAAGTACCTGAGCCAAATATTGTAACGGAAAGCGGGAGAGCATTGGTTGCGTATCATTCTGCTTTAGTAGCCAATGTGTTTGGAAATATCGAGATGGGGTCTGTGCCAACTTCTTTAGAAGAAACCACAGATGAAGATGACGTAGTCAAAGAAATGCGTTATCTCTCACAAAACTTGTCTACAAAAAACATATTAGAGCATTTCCATGACGCCATACAGAGAAAAGAAGAAGCCCTGAGTATGTTTAAACTTGGATTTCTATCTCTTGAAGATCGTGCAAAAGTTGAACATTTGTTTTGGAACATTTGTAAAGTGATCCATAAAAATGCAACTGGATTAAAATATGTCCCTGATGAAATCGAAGCATTAAATAAATACTTAGCGGATCAATACCTTTGTAATTTTTCTCTTTTTCAATCCATTCCGGACCATTGGGCTGTGCAACATTTGTTTCCAATAGTTCCACTTCATCGACACGACGAAGAACCAACTCATACTGCAACACTAGCTGACAGTACATGTGATTCGGATGGTAAAGTGTGTAAATTTATTGATCTGAGAGACATCAAAGACACCTTGCCTTTACATGCCCTAAAACCAAATGAACCTTATTACTTAGGTTTTTTTCTGATGGGTGCTTACCAGGATATTATGGGTGATTTGCATAATTTATTTGGCAGAGTAAACGAAGTGCATGTATTTTTAGATGAAACAGAGCCAGGTGGATATTATATTGAAGAAACAATTAGGGGGAATACGATTTCAGGAGTGCTTTCTTGGATTCAATACAGTGCAACGGATTTAGAAAAAAAAGTAAAAGAGCAAATAGACGCTAAAGTTCGCGAAGGTACAATCAAGCCTCGCGAAGGGGTGGATCTTCAGAATTTTTATGAAAATGTCCTACATGGGTACACATATATTGATATGGAAAAATTTGTTCAACAACCACGAGTGGACTCTCAAGCACAACCCAATGTTCTAGTAGAAGCACCAAATGGGCAAGTCGTGCATTGAGTTAAAAATAATTTTTGAAGATGCCAATATCATTGTCCTATCAAAGCCAGCAGGGCTTTTAAGTCAGGGTGCACATAAAAACGAAGAAAATCTAGTAGATTTACTCAGGCATTATCTAGGAAGACAGTATGTAGGTCTGATTCATAGATTAGACAGAAATGTTTCAGGTATAATGTTAATTGCAAAGCGCACAAAAGCTGCTAACAGGCTTTCAAAATCCTTGCAAGCAGGAAAAATCAAAAGAACATATTTAGGCTTTATCTTTGGAAAACTTGAATCAGAAAAAATCTGGAGACATTTATTATTAAAAGACACAGTTAACAATCAAGTTCGAGTTGTATCAACCAAACAGCAACTCACTAAAGAGGCTTCACTCAAAGTTACACCACTTAATATTTATTTTTTAAAAAACCAATGGATTACCAAAGTTTTGTTCGAATTAGAAACAGGTCGTTCTCATCAAATTAGAGCGCAGTGCTTGGCAGAAAATATGCATCTAATTGGAGATCCAAAGTATGGGATAAAAAATAGCATTCAATTTAGTAGACCTGCCCTACATTCTTATGAACTTTGTTTTGATCATCCCATTTCAGGATTGAGTTTAAACTTTAAAGCCCCAATGCCAGAGGATTTAATAAAACTGGAGCAAGCCCTGAATAATCAGTTATTTTAATGAAAACAATAACCCTTCTTTTTCCCAGGATCTTATTTGTGCATAATCGTTTTCCAGCTGAACAGAGTCTGAATGTGCAAGAAATGCAAAACCAGGTGAAGTTGCTAAATCAATTGTTTTTTCTAATTTTTTTCCTGTATGCACTCGCGTTCGCATTCCTGCAAACGATTGGAGTGCTTTGATTTCTTGTAATTTATTTTCAGATACAATGACACCACAATGGTGTGAAATAAAATTGACTACCTTAGCAAAAAGTTTTCTTTTGTATGTAAAAGGCAGTTCTTTTAATTTATTTTGACAAAGATATGCGTCAATAGTTAGTTGAACTTGGCTTCTGCCACATACTTGTTCTTCCAATGAAACCGAAGAAATTCCGTCCACCCTTGCAGCAATTTCAATAAGTACAGGGCCTTTTTCATCAATCATAACTTTTGCATGACATGGACCAAACTGAATTTTTAATGCTTTTACAATTTTAACAACATAGTCTTGTAGTTTTTTCTGAATTTCTCCGTCACCATCCAATACAAGATCTTGTCCATAAATCTTAGTTCTTCCGGACCATACTTTTTCATATTGAAGCAAAAGAGGGAACCATACCTGTCCTTCACAACTCACTGTGTTGACAACATATTCAGTGCCATCAATAAATTCCTGAAGAAAAGCACCTTAATTAAGACAAAAAATAGTAGATTGATTATTCTTTACGGCTTTTACCAATAACTCAAAATGTTTAATATGAATCAGAACATAAAACACAACTGTAATTAAGAAAATGCTTCCAACTAAAGCAAGTGGGTCTTTTCCTTGGGTATAATGTCCCAAAAAAACTTCCTGCGTAGAAGAAATAAGTACAAAACTTAATAATAATATCTCACCATATATAGAATAATTTTTTAACACGAACAAATAATTAACATAACTGACATGTTGTGTCAACAATAAAAGCAAGTTTTTTATTATTAGTTATGGGTTAAATTTTCAATAATCTTCTTAGCCAGGTTTTCGCCAAGTACTTGTTCCATTTCAATAATTAAACCAGGGCTTGTGATATTGAAATCAGTTACATAAGTGCCGATTAAATCAATAGCAGCTAATCTTATCTTGTGATCTCTTAAAAGCCTAGAAAGCGCATAAGCTACTTTATTTTCCTTTTTACTTAAAGTCGTTTTCTCTATTATAGATCCAAGATCTACATTGACTTTGAATGAACCATGAGAGGGGTGTTTTTTTACATATGCTAAAAGTTTTCCATCTATAAACCAAAGTCTCTTTTCACCTACATAAATTTGAGATAAAAATTTTTGTAGTAAAACAGGTCTAGTAAAATCAGAAGTAGCAAAAGATAATCTGCTTTTTATGTTTTCCTTCACTCCCCACTCGTATAGCTCAATTCCCTGACCTTGTGCCTGGTACAGTGGCTTTAAGACCGCTTTCTTTTCTCTTTTAATAAAAGTATTTAATAACTCAAAAGAACTTGAAACTAATGAAGAGGGAAAAAATGATTTTACCAGGGCTCCGGTAAATTTTTCATTACTAGAAAACAATACTTTAGTGGGATTAACAATTTCAGTTTTCTTGTGAGTTCCTAAAACTAGGAGCTGTAGTGGATGAGTATAGCCAAAATCTAACGGAGGATCAACTCGATAATGTATTTGCGAAAAAAATGAGGGTTCTAAAAGCTGTACTTTTGTTTTGTTTATTGGATTAAAATTATTAGCATTCACCTTATACACTTCACATTGAACTTTTGTATTTACCAAGCAAATACTTTTTACATCACACCAATAAGAGTGGACTTTGAATTTTAGTGATTCTTCTATAAGCCTAAGAGTTGTATCGTTTTTATGGTCCAAGCAATCCCATGGATCAGTAATCCATAAAAATTTTTGATTATTATTTTTTGTGCTGGATGTCGTAAATTAACTCCCATTTCCAGGTACAAACTGAGGCGAAGAAAATAACCCATCCACCCTATAAGCATAATTGCCGTCACTTTGCTTAGCAACACCCATCAGTGCATCTAAAAGAACAAATGCTTTTTGTATATTTTGAGAAAAACCAAATTTTGTTTTTAATTTAAGTGTGCTTGTGTCTAAGTTTTTTGCAAGTTGTATTTCACCAGATATTATGCCTTGTATATCGTCTGAAGTTAATCCATTTTTTCCGAGTTTTATATTTTTCACAGAAGCTACTTTATTTTGTACGTCAATATCAATAACACCTTCTGAAAGATTTAATTCTGGAACAGAAAATCCTGCGATAAATTGAGGTTCAAATTTTATTTTACTTAGTTTAAGTCTAACATCACCAATCCAAGTTTCTGGTACTAATAAAGCTCCTGAAAATTTCAATTTTCCGTTTAAAAATCCCCCACCTTTTATTTTAAAAACTAGCTCAAACAAACTAGATTTATATAGATTGAAATTTTTAAATACAAAATCACTATTAATAGTAGATTTCTTTTGATTCAAAGAAAATTTTCCGTATGCTGTACCGTCTCCCTGTTTGATTTCTATGCTACCTCCCAGATTGCCCCATAAAAAAGAAACTAAAGAAGGAGAAATAGAAATGTGATCAATTTGTACTACATGATCTAAGCTAGGAAAGTTAAGATTTACATCCTTCATTTCATAATCTAAGCCCAAAACACCAATGGAAAGTGTAGTTTGTAGTGCTGAAAGTGTAATTCCTTGTGCGTTTAGAGCAGAAGAAATATTTCCGTAAATAAAATTCTTCAGTCGTGTTTCTGGAAGTTTCCAGTAAGTGAAAAACAGTAAAAGAAAAATAGTCAATAATGTCCATAGCAAAATTCTAAATATTTTTTGCCCTAAGCTTAGTCTTGCGAATATCAGCGTAGGTGACGTTATTTCTTGTGTTTGCTCTTCAGAGTGATTCATTAGGATCCCTCCTTGTTTTTTACACTAAAGCAAGATAAAGATAAAGAAGAATCAAGATAACCAGAAAGATCAGGATCGGTGGTTACTTTTAGATTTCTTATTTTGACTATTCGTGATCCCGATTCTAACGAATGTGCCAATTGAATTACTTGTTTAATGTTTATGTGCCTCACGTCAATATTTAATAAAATTTCAGTTGAGCTAACTGTGTTCGCTCCTTCTTTTTCTGAACCAATAGTTAAGCTGCCTTTCTCGATACCAACTTTTGAACTCATTGATTCAATATAGCCACTCCAAGAACCTGTTTCATTTGTTCCATATTGTCCAGAAATATCTTGCAGTTTTTTTACCTCATCATGTGCTGACTGAAGTAATTGCAATAAATCTGCTTTTTCGACAAGATCCTTTTTATACTTTCTCACACCCAAAACAGAACTTACGCTAAAAAATAAAAGAAAAAACGAGCTAATTACAATGATTCCTATTTTAATTTGAGTTTTATTTTTTATGTCAAGCTCGTCCCATTTGCCACGAAGTTGTTGAAACCAAGCTTGATCGTTTATTTTTTCAGAAATTTTGCTTATCAACTGATTGAGTTTAGAATCATTTTCCATAAGCCTCCTCCTTGGGTTTGCCGGTAAAAGTAATTTTCCATTTTTTTGAAGTGTCATCTTTTTTTATTATTTCCTGAAGTTCCGATTTTTTTAAATCAGCTATTTTTGCATTCAAAAAAACATTAAGCTTGTCTGCAGTTTGTGGCTGGGCAAGCAAAAATGACATCTCTACGTTGTCTACAGCAGAGCCCACATTAAATTGCATCATATCAACTACAACGTCTTTGGGAATTATTTGTGAAATCTCGTTTAAAAATAAAAGAGGTGAACGTTGATTTGGTGCATAAATCATGGTCAATTCTTTTGTTTTAGTAAGTTCTTTTTTGATAGTTTCTCTCAAGACTTTTGGGCTTGACATATAAGTTCTAACAGCGCTGTTTGAAATCTGTCCAAAAAAACTGCGCACACTTTTCTCAAGCTGCAATTCAGACGATTTTAGTCGTGACTTATAAACTTGATTTTGAATAATAGTACTTAGCATAAGACAAATGAAAATAGCACCAACTGCTTTCAATGGTCTTTTTAGATTTTCATAACTAATTTCTCTAGATTTTATTTCTTTAGCTAATTCTCCTTTTCTCAAATTAATAGTTTTTGAACGTTCTGTTCCGATCAAACTAATAGCCAATGCAGACGCTAATAAAAACGAAGCTTCTGTGTCTTCAGAGTAACTGACACCCGATGCAGCCAATTGGCTCATACCTTTTAAAGACTGTGTCGGTATTTGTAATTCTTCTTCTAAAAAGCCTAAAAGGCCAGGAAGTAATGATGATCCTCCTGTTAAAAAAATTTGGCTTAAATGCTCGTGTGCAATGCTTTTACAGATTAGTTTTGCTTGCTTTATTTCTGAAACTAATATCTCTAATGGCTGCAGTAGAGTATCTGAAAATTCAATTTGTTCAGCAATCGCCTGCGCACGTTGTGAAGATGGCAAAATAAAGCCATGTTCTTTCTTGGTTTGATTAGCCTGGTCTAGTGGAATGCCGTATTTTCTACAAATAGCCTGAGTCAAATCTTTTCCTCCCCAGGATAACTCGCGCGAAAGAATAGGATAACCATTCCAGTGAATATAGAGAATAGTTCTTTCATTTCCGATTTTTACTAGCATAATGGGCTTTTCTTTGACTGTTTTTGATAAAATTTTATTGAGTAAATTTCTATATGCCCATGCTTCAGTTGTAATCAAATCAGGGTCAACTCCTATTTGATTTAGCTTAGTTAATAAATCTTCTATATAAGACTTTAGAATTGCTGACACATGAACTTGTGTTGATTGGCCACTAGTAGATAAAATCGAGTAATCATAAATGGCTTGTTCTAATTCAAATGGTAAATCATCTTCTAACTCAAATCCAACACCAGATCGTATTGCTTTTCTGTCTCTTGTCGGGAGCTGTAAATTTCTAAAAGTTACACAACTAGTTTTTAAGGCAACTGCCACACGATCTGGCAACATTGGGAGCCTTTCGATAAGTTTTCTGGTTGCTAGAAAAGGATCGCTTCCGGTTTCTATTTCCTCTTCATAGTACTCATGAATTTCCCAACGTCTGAATGCGCTTTCTATTTCAACTGCTTTTACACTTGCGTTTCCAATATCTATTCCTAATATTTTCATGCTCGACCTCCTGCGTCTGTCATACCTACCCCTCTTATAATATCTTTAAAAACGTAATTTTTAAACCAGGATCATTCTCTTCGACAGCTCCAGCTACGGGCGACTTTTGAGTGTTATTATCCATTAAGGTCACCCAGGCTTCTAATAGTCTTGAGGTCTGATTTACTTTGGCCTGAACTGTAATTTTATAATTTACTTCATCTGTAATCATGCGAATATTTTTGTGAACAAGTTCATCTTTGAATTTTTTTACTTCATTTTGATCTTTACGAAACGCAGAAACTTTTTCCTGCAAATAATTGAAAAAATCCTGTTCAGTCTTAAATTGATTATCTGTTTCCTGAGAGTCTCTAAATTTAAAAAAAGCTGTAATTTCATCTTTTGTCATTTGTGATACTAGTCCCCTTAAAACGGGCTCTGTCATTGTGTTAATATTAATGCCCTGCGTATAACTAACAGTTAGGGCAGGTGAAAATAGCTGAAACAAAGTGTCATCCATGGGATGAATCAAATGCAACTCAGAAAGCGCATAAAACGGTGCTCTTTTTGGTTTAATTTCTTTTTTTGCTCCTGAAATACTTTTGGATTCAAAAGTGCGATCAACCCAGGCAATGATATTTTCCATAAGATCATCTAATTTGAAATCTCGATACTCCATTGCAAAATCAGGATCGCTTTGAAATTTTTGGTCCAAAATTTGCCAAAGATAATCAGCCAGACTTTTTCTGGCTACTTCTGCATTGAACTGGCCCTGCGTTTGAGTAGGTTGTGTTGCTGTTTGAGATGGCGAAGCACTCGGTGAGGGCGATGGAGATGCGGCTGGTGTACTTGGCGCAGCGCTAGACGGGGAGCTACTTGGTTGTGGCGAGCTTTTCACCAATGGAGGGAGAAGTAAATTGAGATTGTATTTGGCAGAATCAGATTCGATAACAGCGCTAAAGCTACCTTCGAGTCCAGAATCTTTTTGAAATTTTTCGATAGCATCTTTTTGAGTCATAGTTAATCCAGGAATCATAGTTGGAATAGGAAAAATCAATGGCATGCTCCAAATCTGATCTAAAAGTTGTTTTGGAACAGCAGAGGCACCAGCAGGTCCTCCGCTGGGACTAAATAAACCTTTGACGTTTTGATAAGCTTTTAGACGAAGAAGTGAGAGTTTTAGCGCACTTTTTGCTAAATAGTGGGCTTTGAGCTGATCCAAGCTGTCATAAGCAATTCGTTGATTTACTTGGCTTACATAACTAAATTCTGTCACTAAAACAGAGAGCACACTCATTGCTGCCAAAACCATAAAAAGTGCAATTCCGGTTTGATGTTTTCTGTTTTTATGTGCTTGCATCGAGTCCTCTTAGGGGTATTTCTGGTTTAAAATGATAGACCCCTTCAAATTGTAGCCTTGTGGGACCTTTGACTTCTAGTTGTACTTCGATCCGATCTGGATAAATTTCTTTGAACTCTTCTTTTTCATTGTCCCATGAGTTTAGCCATTCGCTTTTATCTTTTTGAAAATAACGTAATTTAAATTTTGTAATTCCATGCAGTAGTGGATAGTAATTCCAAGATTTATCTTTAGTCTCATCGTCTTCGAATACATTGGTGGATTCTCCCTTAACTAACACCATAGCGCCTTCGATTTCTTTGTCTTGTTTTAATTCATATGTAATTTTTGCAAATTCGGATTCAAGAGAATCTTTATAAATACGGATATGCGAGACAGATACGAAGCTTAATTTTTGTTCTGCTCCAATAAAGCGGCTTGGCCTAAGCCCTGATTTATGAACTGCTGGAGTCCAAAATTGACTCATTAGTCCTAGATCTGAAGCTAAGACTTCTTCCATTTCGTATTGGTCATTAGAGTTTATTTGAGGATTTGTTGAGGGTGGTGTTGGATGATTTGCATGCTGTGTTGGTGCAGTTTTATTTGATTTGAGTAAAATGGTTGGAGAATAAAGCATAGAAATATCTCTATCTAAAATTCCTACAGAAAGCCTGATGGAGTTATAGAAATCCCCTTCGTTCATTATAATTTCCCTAATCTTATAAGTATTAGTGACAGTCTGAGATACTGCAATGCTGATAACAACTAATAAAAAAATCGATATCATCACCTCCATCAACGTAAATCCATAACATGAATTTCCATTTATAATTCTTTTCATATTTAAAATTTTTTCATTGATAAACTTTGGTAGGATATGCTTGCAATTAGTGGTTTTAAAATAATTAGATTTGAGTGGCTTTGGGGTAGCTGGATGCGGCCTCGCGAACAAAATTAATTTTAAAAGTGTAAATTTATTCTTCAATTTGAAATTCATGATTTAGGTCCACCCAATAAGTCGAAACCGAATAGCTTTGTTCTCCCGATCCTTTTTTCCAACTAACAGTCACTGTTACTTCACGAATAGCTTGTGACAAATATTTAGCCATTAGTTTTGCGACTCTTTCTGTCATATCGTTTGTTCCGTTCTCTTTATCTCCTTTAGAACTTTCGCCACCTCCAAAACTTAAATCTGGAAACTTAATTTCTTTTATAGATCTTAATACTTTGTAATCTTTATATGGCTCAGAAAGTTCAAAAGTTTCTTCTTTTTTAATTTCTTCAAAAGATTTTCCTTCAAAAGTTTGTTCTGCTTCGATCATTGCTCGTTTGGCTAACATACTGACAATATTGAGCTGTTTTGTTTTCAATGAAGTATTTAGGCTCGAAGACTCTACCATCAAAATAGCGGCAAATGCCACTAGCATGATTGACATAGCAATGAGTGTTTCTAACAGAGTAAATCCTTTACAATTGTCCATTTGCTTCTTCTCTAGTTACAAATTTTTCATACATTTCTGTGCGCCCAATTATTGGCTTTAAAACTAAAGAAATTTTGTGATTTGCTGAATCTTTGATGTGTAAAATAGTTTGCTCCGTGATTCCATGCGGGAAAAAATGAGTATATACTAAACCTTCTTTAATAGATTCTTTACTTTGTTCGGTTAAGATATCCTCAAAAAATACTCCAGTAGGCAGGGATCTTTTTTTTCTAGTAATGCTTTTATCTAAGCTAAAAAGTGATGGTGCTTCTTTAGTTTCCGAAGTACTAGAGAATCTTTTTTTTCTGTCAAGTTTTTCTTTAGTTTCCTGTGTATCTAAAAGAACAATATTAGGCCCAATTTCTGCCCAGTAAGTGTGTTCATTTAGATCATAAACTAAACGATGTACTTTGCCTGTTAGAGCTGTAGAAGTATAAGTTTCCCTGACTGCAGAGGCTAGTTCTCTTGCTACAGTGGTTAGTGAAATCTTAAAATAACTAGATATTGTTGGAAGACTTATCAGGCTAATAAGTGCAATTAAAAAAATAACAACCAATAGTTCAATCAGT
The DNA here is from genome assembly GCA_016213345.1 of Bdellovibrio sp. Taxonomy (GTDB): domain Bacteria; phylum Bdellovibrionota; class UBA1018; order UBA1018; family UBA1018; genus JACRAO01. Next base: position 11,271 of record JACRAO010000025.1, read on the forward strand.
GTAAATCCATTAAACCTGTCTTTAAACCTATCCGTGGTTATCATATAAATACCTGTTACTGTTAACTAACATCTGAAAACTGTTATCTGAAGTTAAAATTCTGGATCATCAGTTGATATATCTTTATTGACTCCATCTCCCCCTTCTTGACCATCACTCCCAAGCGAAACAAGTGTATATTTATTTCCATCCGAGGTATATCTGAAGTCATTGCCCCATGCGTCTTTGGGGATCTTTTTATCTTTCACATATCCATCTAGATCATATTTTTTGCATTCTCTTCCAGACACTGGCTTACTTACTAAAGCTTCCAAATTTTGCTCAGTTGTTGGATAAAAGCTACAATCCATTTTAAATTGATCTAAAATCACTCCCAACTGACGCATTTGTATTTTTGTAGTATCCACCTTGGCTTTACTGAGTTTACCCATAATATTGGCTCCTACAAAACCACCAACAATAGCAATCAGCAAAATAACTACTAGCATTTCCATCAAAGTGAAACCAGAGTTTCTAAGTAAAATATTTTTGTTCATTTTTATCTCCTATCGTTTTACATCTAAATTACTCATATCCAAAAGTGGTACAAAAATAGAAAGCACAATAAAACCAACAACTCCACCCATTACTATTAACATGATTGGCTCTATTAAGGTAGTCATTCGATTAATAATTGCATTCACTTGTTCTTCGTAAGTATTTGAGACACTTTCTAACATTTGCGGCAGTTCACCTGTTTTTTCTCCAATTGCAATCATATGAATTACCATAGGAGGAAATTCTCCGCTTTTCCTTAATGGCTCAGCAATCGATTGACCTTCCGTAATATTTTCCCTTGCTACACTTATTGCTTCTGCAATAGGAATATTATTAACTAGGTTTTTAGCTATATTCATTGCAGACAAAATTGGCACACCACTTCCTAAAAGAGTGGACATGGTCTTTGCAAAACGAGTGATAGCTACCATTCTAAGTAAGCTGCCAAATAGAGGTAATTTTAATTTAAATTTATCCCACTTAGGTCTGCCAGCAGGTGATTTGCTCCATGATCGAAACATCCATATAAAAACAAAAATACCAATTGCAAACAAGTACCACCAACCCACAACCACATCACTAATTGAAATCAGTACTTTAGTCATCGCAGGTAGCGGCTTATTCATGGATTCAAAAATTTTAGCAATTTTTGGAATTACAAAAGTAAAAATAGCAATAAGTAAAAAAAGTGAGACACAAAGCATGAGTGCAGGATAAGTTAATCCGCTAATTACTTTTCCCCTTAAGCGCATTTGTGCTTCCTTCAGATCGGCCAAACGCAATAAAACCAATCCCAAAGTTCCAGAACTTTCTCCAGCCTCAATCATATTTATGTAAATCGTATCAAATACTTTTGAATGTTTTGCAAACGCTTTAGCCAAACCAGAGCCTTCGTTTACATCTTGTCTTATTTGGGAAAGAATAATTTTTAAAGTTGGCTTTTCAGACTGATCAATAAGTGCCGTTAAGGCTTCGACTAATGGAATATTTGCTTTAATAAGACTTGCAAATTGTCTTGTTAAAAGCGTAATTTCTGCACCACTAACTCCTCCTCCAAAAAACGGAAGAGAATGTATGCCTTCTTTTTTAGAAGCTGCAGTTTTTTCAGAAATTTCTACAACTGTCAATCCCATCTTCTTGATCTTTTGACGGGCAAGCTTAGAGCTTTCTGCTTCTATAAAACCTTTTTGACTTTTACCATCTAAAGAATAAGCCTTGTAATCAAAAAGTGGGGCCATAATATTAAACCTCAGCGTGTGTAGCTCGCATGAGCTCGTCAATAGTTGTAATTCCCTTGACTACTTTTATCACACCATCTTCTCTAAGTGTTGTCATACCGGCTTCGATAGCTGCTTTTTTTACTGTGCCGGCATCTGAGTTTCTAACTATCAAGGATCTGACTTTGTCGTCTACAATTAATAACTCATGAATAACTGTTCTTCCTGAGTATCCACTTTGAGAACAAGTTGAACAACCCACAGCTTTGACAAACTGTGCATCTTCTGGAAATTTTTCGAATCCTAACTCATGTAATTCAAATTCACTTGGCGTATATGGTTGCTTGCATTTTGCGCAAGCTTTTCTTATTAGTCGTTGTGCTACAACCCCAATAATAGAACTTGCCACTAAAAATGGTTCAACACCCATATCAATAAGCCTAGTTGCCGAACTGGATGAGTCATTTGTGTGTAGCGTTGATAAAACCAAATGTCCAGTTAGTGAAGCATTAATTGCAATTTCTGCGGTTTCTTTATCTCTAATTTCACCAACCATAATTACATCAGGATTTTGTCTCAAAAATGCTCTAAGCGCCCGAGCAAAAGTTAACTCTATTTTGGTGTTTACCTGAACTTGGCTAATTCCGTTAATTTGATATTCGATAGGATCTTCGACGGTAAGAATATTTCTTTCCGGGCTATTGAGTTTTACCAAAC
>JACRAO010000026.1 GCA_016213345.1 Bdellovibrio sp.
ACACAAGGTCAGAACCAAAAAAAATGAATTTAATAAAAATAAAAAATAAGAAGAAAAAAGAAATAAAAAAGAAAGGAAAAATAAAAATGCTAACAAATTTTAGAACTTACCAACAGGCAATGAAGTTTTACAAAAGCGCTGAGAGGCTAAAACTAAAAGGAAACAAGAGGGATCAATTTGAACGGGCAATTCTAAGTATAGTTTTAAATCTAAGTGAGGGTAGTGCAAAAAGTTCAGCCAAGGAAAGAGAGAAGTTTTATAGAATTTCACTTGGTTCACTTCGTGAAGTTCAGACTCTCTTGGATTTATTTGGTACTCCAGAGTTGATTCATGAGGCTGATTGTTTAGGTGCTTCTTTGTATTGTCTTTGCCGAGGCTGTAGAAACAGTTACAGTAACTGATACTGATACTGATTCTGAGACTGAGACAGTCACTGGTTTGATTACTCTGTGTTGTCAATCCAAAACTTCTGATTTTTAATTTGTAACGATTGTTCCGGAGTACCAATTGTGGGTTTCGTAGTGCTAATGCTCCTTTGCGGGTGCACGATTTTCCACTTGCTTTATAAAAGGGAGATTTTTTAAATTTGGATGAGTCTTTACAAACATGGTTACCACTTGTTTTTGTTCTTCTAAATTGCCAAGCTCGCCTAAAGTTTTTATTTCAAAAATCCAAGGAGGTAAATATTCTTTCTCTATTTCTCTGCTTTTTCTAAAAAGAGATAACGCTTCTGGTAATTTCTTTTCGTCAAAAAGCTTTTTACCATCTAAAAATAGTTTTTTTGAATCTGGTGTCTCAAACTCTATGTCTACTGGTTTTACTTTAAGAGCTTCGTCAAATTTTTGCTTAATTTCTACTTTTTTTAATTCTACAGTTTTAAGTGCAATAGCCCTTACGTCATTTTGATGGGCAAACTGATGGTCAAAATTAAGATCAAATTTTTTTCTCCAGTAACTTAATATTTTCTTTTCTCCTTCCTCCTTTGTTAGTAGTGGCTGCAACTCTAGCTTTAATTTTTGACCAAGTTTTATTTTAAAAGGAGGCTGTAGTTGATTCCACTGAGCAATTTTTTTATACATCGAAGATTTGCCATACATAAAAAGAGCAATGGCACTCAGGTTTCTAGCTTCGACATTAACAATATGATAATAATATTTCTGACTTGTCACACTCGCTTCTGATACTAAAACAGAAACAAGAAAATAACAAAAGGCTAAGAAAATAATAATTTTCTTTTCAAAACATAAAAACACTAGGTTTATCCCCAACTTCTTTTCGCCCTACTTTATATTATACCTGTTTTATATTATGCCTATTTTATATTATTAATTAAAAACAAATTAAGATCATTAGGTAATTTTTAGTGGGCTAATTTTGCCCATTAGTTATATTGCCAACTAACTAGACCGATCGAGCAGCTCAGCAATATCTAAAACTTTTACTTTTTCTGCCATTTCTTTGGCTTTAACTCCGTCACTAAGCATTGTCATACAAAATGGACAAGATGACGCCACTATACCTGCACCTGTTTTCAAAGCTTGCTCGGTTCGTGCAATGTTTACTCGTTTGCCTATTTTTTCTTCCATCCACATTCTGCCTCCACCAGCTCCACAACACATGCTCTCATCATGAGAACTTTGCATCTCAATAAGTCGAGCCGATGGGATCGCAGACAATACTGCTCTTGGTGCTTCGTAAATATTATTCCATCTGCCCAAATAACAACTATCATGAAATGTAATAGTTTCTTCTATGCTTTTAGAGGGCTTGATTTTCCCAGATCTAATAAGCTCTACAATATATTCAGAGTGATGAATGACTTCATAATTGCCACCAAACACTTTGTATTCGTTCTTAAGAGTATTAAAACAATGCGGACAAGTTGTTACGATTTTTTTTACTTTATATTTATTTAAGATTTCTATATTCTCTTTTGCTAGAGTTTGAAATAAATATTCATTCCCAATACGTCTTGCCGAGTCTCCTGTGCATTTTTCTTCACACCCCAAAATGGCAAATTTAATTTCGGCTTTCTTGAGCAAACTTACAAAAGCCCTAACTACTTTTTTATTTCTTTCGTCATAAGATCCAGCACACCCTACCCATAACAAAAAATCCACGTTCGAATCTTCGGCCATAGTCTTAATATTTAAGCCTTCTGCCCACTTGGCACGATCTTGCGAACTAAAAGCCCATGGAGTTGCATTTGTTTCCATGTTTTTAAAAACAGTTTGCACCTCTGTCGGAAACTTTGACTCCATCAAAACAAGGTTGCGTCTGATATCATAAATTTTGTTTGTCTGTTCTATAAACACAGGGCATGCAATTTCACATGCTCTACACGTGGTACAGGCCCAAATAACATCTTCTGTCACATTAGCATCAATCACAGGAGAAACTTCGGCATATTTCTTAGCTAAAATTTTTTCTTTATTTCTGTATAAATTTTCTTTTAGATCTAAAATAAGCAGTTTTGGGGACAATGGCTTTCCTGTATTCCAAGCAGGGCACACCTCTTGACAACGGCCACATTCAGTACATGAATAATAATCCAAGGCATCCTTCCAACTGAGATCCGATATTTTTGCAGCCCCGTATTGCGTAATTTTTTCGTTTTCAAAATTAATTGACTGCATTGGCTTTGATCGCCCAAGTGTTCTTAAAAAAGTATTTGGAGCAGCGGCAACAATATGCAGATGCTTGGACCTTGGGATATAAACTGCAAAACCTAAAACAATTAGCATGTGAGCCCATTTAAAAAACACACTGAAATCCATATTCATTTCAGGACTTAATCCTAAATTAGATAATAAAACCGAAGTATATAGCGCCACTGGCATTGCGCCTTGGAACCATGGAGTATGAGCCAAAATTGTAAACCCGTTCGTAAATAAAATAGCGACCATAAGTAAAGCGATAAAACTTAAGATTATGGTTGCGTCTTTGGACTTTCCTAATGCTTCAGGACGCAAAATGTAACGCCGATAAGCTGCGTAAAGAACCGCTAGTAAAACACCAAAAGTAAAAATATCTTGTAAAAACACTAGAACCAAATAAGCCTTGTCTCCAATAAATTCGAAATTTGCAGTCTGATAAATAGTTGTTACAAATTGCTCTAGTGTTCCAAGTGAAATAATAATAAATCCCCAAAAAATAATGGCGTGCATTGCCCCGGCACTTTTTTTGCGTAAGACTGCTTTTTGTCCGAGTACATTTGTTACCGCAGTCCAAATTCTTGCTTTAATCTGATCAAGTGACGGGCCTATATTTTGGTGAGCAAGCATTAGTTTGTAGAGTATGAAAAAGCGATAAAAAGAATACCCAAAAACCAAGCTGGCAAGCGGTATAAAAACAAATGTTTGCCAAGTCATGAATGCACTTAGTGTTCCTTTATTTTTTTAAGTTCCTCTTTTAACAGAGGAACAACAGCAAAAAGATCTCCAATCACACCATAATCTGCTACTTGAAAAATTGGAGCCTCCGGATCTGTATTGATAGCAACAATGCATTTAGACGTTCTCATGCCAGCCAAGTGCTGAATGGCTCCACTAATTCCACAGGCAATATAAAGAACAGGTGAGACAACTTTACCAGTCTGCCCCACTTGGTCACGATGAGCCCTGTAACCAGCATCCACCGCCGCTCTCGAAGCTCCAACAGCCGCTCCTAATACGTCTGCTAATTCTTCGATAATTTTAAAATTTTCAGCACTTTTTAAGGATCTGCCTCCAGAAACCACAACGGGCGCCTCAGCTACATCTGGCCTCGCGCTATTGCCTTTGACGATTTCTATCACTTTCGTATTCAGGCCTGTAAATTGTATACTTATGGGTATGACCTTGGCTGTTTGTGCAGAAATTGGTTTAGGAGCTCCAATAGCATTTGGTCTTATAGTCGCCAACCTTGGCCCTTGACCCAAAAACTCAACCTCCACTGTTGCTTTGCCAGCATAAACTGGCCTTCGAACTTTTAGATTTACCCCAGAAATTTGCGCCTGTGTACAATCACTTGCCAGACCCACACCTAAACTTGCTGCAATCTTAGGCATAAAATCTCTTCCGGTTGGAGAGTGACTTGCTAATACGATATCTGGGGATGCTTGTTTAATGGCCTCTAAGACTCCTAAAGTATAACTTTCGGCAGAATAAAATTTTAAACTTGCATCCTGAATCAAATAAATACTTGTCGCGCCATATTGTTCTAATTCTTTTGTAAGCCCGGAAACACCATCTCCCAAAAGCACTGCGTAAGTTTCATTTGCCGATTGTGCAGGTGCGGATTGTGTAGCTAATCCTAAAAGTTCAAAAGTAGATTTTTTTAATTTTCCATCCCTTTGTTCTGCAATTACTAGTATTTTTCCCATAATTAGATCACCTTTGCTTCTTCGTGTAAGAGTCTAGCCAATTCCTTTGCCTGCGCGGCAGGGTCTCCTGAAACTTTTTTGCCAGCTTGTTTCGGTGGAGGGAGTTCAAAATTTTTGAATTTTATCTTCTGATCTCCTTCACTAATACCTAAATCAGATGTTTTATATGTTTTAATTTCTTTTTTCTTTGCCTTCATAATGTTTGGCAAAGTTGCATAGCGGGGTTCATTGATGCCCTTTTGTGTTGCTATAATAGCTGGTAAAGCAGTTTCGACTATTTCGTATGCTCCACCCTCAATTTCTCGCTTACATTTGACAGACTGTGCTCCATATTCGACATTTAGTACAACTGAAACATACGGAAGCCCCAAAAATCCAGCCAGAAGCTGACTCACTTGTGCTGAACCATCATCAATTGCTTCTTTGCCAGTAAAAACAAGATCTACGCTGGCAGTTTCTTTTTTCGCCATAGCATTTGCCAAAGCTTTTGCAGTCATGTTGTTATCTGCGGTTTCTGGTATTTCGATATGAATTCCAGAATCAGCTCCCATGGCTAGTGCAGTTCGTATGCACTCAATCACTCTAGTGGGGCCTGCACTTACTACAATCACTGTGCTTCCTGCGTTTTTTTCTTTTACTCTCAAGGCTTCTTCGACAGCGTATTCATCAAAAGGCGACATAACCCATTTGATGCCACTGGTATCAATCCATGTAAAATCTGGTTTGAGTTTTATTTTCGTTTCCGTATCCGGAACTTGCTTAATACACACATATATATTCATACCGTGATCCTCACATCCCTTTTACACTGAATTTTTTAAAATTTCTGCAACTTGTTTCAAAGTTTCTTCGTTTGTACATATGGCAAACCTGACAAAGCCCTCCCCGGCCCTACCAAATCCACTCCCCGGTGTTGCAATAATCCCATGTTTTTTGATCAGATTTAATACAAAATCATAAGATTTCGTTTTTGTGGGAATTTTTGTCCATAAATAAAACGTAGCTTTTGGAATTTGGACTTTTAAGCCTATTTCCTTTAATGCTGGTACTAAAATGTCTCTTCGTCTTTGATAAATGGCTCTTAATTCTGTACAAAATGGTTCTGCATTGTCTAATGCCACGGCACCAGCTTCTTGACAGGCATTAAAGACTCCGGAGTCCATGTTCGTTTTTATTAGGGATAGGCCTTGTAAGATTTTTGCATTTCCTACTATAAAACCAACTCTCCAGCCGGTCATATTGAAAGTTTTTGAGAGACTATGAAATTCACAGCCTATGTCTTTAGCGCCTGGGACTTCGAGAAAACTCGGTGGCTTTTCTCCATTAAACTTTTCTCCAGCAAAGTAAATTTCTGAATAAGCATTGTCATGACAGACCACAATCCCATATTTTTGAGCAAAAGAGACTAGTTCTTTAAAAAAACCAACACTTGCAATAGCTGAAGTAGGATTATTGGGATAGTTTAAAAATATGAGCTTAGTTTTTTTATTCTTTTGAACTAATTTCTTAAGTTCCCCAAAATCAGGTAAAAAGTCATTTTCGGGTCGTAATTTAAAAAATAACGGTCGTCCACCGGCAAACCTAGTAGCAACAGAATATACCGGGTAGCCAGGATCAGGAACCAATACGTGATCTCCAGGATTGATAAATGCCAATGGTAGATGTGCAATCCCTTCTTTGGATCCAATTAGAGCCATAACTTCCTTTTCGTGATCTAAAGTAACTGCAAAACGTTTTAGATACCAATTTGCAATTGCTTTTCTAAACATGGGCAACCCCAAATACGGAGGATACTGATGATTTTCTGGTTTCTTTGCTGCTTCGTATAATGCTTCAATAATAAATGCAGGAGTTGGCAAATCCGGATCGCCAATTCCTAACGATATAAGTTTTCGGCCTTTTTTAATTTCGTCTTGCTTAATTTGGTCAATACTAGCAAAAAGATAAGGTGGGATTTCTTTAACCCGCTTACTAAATAAAACTGTGTGTTTCATTTTAGTTTTTCCTTAAAAAAATGTCCCATCTCAAATAAACCGGTTAGAGATGGCTTTAAGGCTCTCTTTTCAGCTAACCAAAGTGCTACCTCAAGTGCGCCACGTCCAAAAATAGCCCGATCTTTTGCATGATGAGAGAATATTAACTGGTCATATAGTCCATAAAAACCTACTTCATGATCTCCTACTATTTCGCCTGCACGAACGCTGTGAGTCTGAATATTGCTAAATGCGTCAGACCCGGGTGACGAAACTATTTTTTGAATAGACACCGCCGTGCCACTTGGGGCATCTTTTTTATGTCTGTGATGCTTTTCAATAATGACTGGAGTGTATTTTAGTTTTTTTAAAATAGGTTGTGCAAATTTTAAAATTTCTAAAAAGACCATCACTCCTAAAGAAAAATTAGAGGATATAAATACGATAGTTTTTTTTGATAAACTTTCCAGTTCTTTTAGATCGGCAATTTTCCAGCCTGTGCTACCCACTACAAGTGTTGGTAGCTTTTGAGACTGAAGACTTAGGCATTTTCTGATGAGTTCTAGTGTTGCTGTGGGAGACGAAAAATCAATAATGACATCTGAAGTTAACAAAGGTTCAAGTGGATCGCCTAAATCAGCTTGAGCAAATAAACTAATATTAGAGCCGTCGTCTTTTAAGAGCCTCTGTACCGTGTTGCCCATTTTTCCATTAGCACCAAGAAGTCCTAGCTTTATATTTGGCATAATGTTTTCATAACATGGTGTAGACAAAATTACAAAAATAGGATTTAATCTGCAATATGTGTAAAAATATCATTCTGGGTTTTGAAATAGTCTTTTTATCTGCTTTTAGTTATATCGCTTTTGCTGACTGGGAGGGAAGTTTCGAAGTTAATTATACCGGAAAACAATCTATTCCAAAAGTAGTTGGACAGATGCGAATGAAAAAAGACAAAATCCGGATTGATTCTACAGCACCAGCCCAGGTATCAACACTTGTTAATCTTAAATTAAAAAAAGCGTGGACACTTTTACACGCTCAGAAAATGTTGATGGAAACAAATGTTTCTAACGTCGAAGCCTATACCCAATTTTGTGAAACCAGTGAAATCGAAGCCTGTCTAAAAAAAAGAGGGTTCAAAAAATTAGGTTCTGAAAACATCCAGGATCATAAATGTGATATTTATGAATCTGAGACTAAAACAGACGGGAAAACCCGTCATGTTAAGCTCTGGCACCCTACAGACCTAAACGAGGTGCCAGCTTTAAAATCCATCATTACTGATACAGATGGCAATAAGATAGAGACTGTATTTTCGAATATAAAAATAACTCCTCAAGCAGATAACTATTTTGCTGTACCAAAAAATTATAAAAACATAGGCAGTCCACAGGATTTATTAAA
>JACRAO010000027.1 GCA_016213345.1 Bdellovibrio sp.
GCAACTAACGCATTTATTTGTTCCTGTAGTAAGTCTGTTATTTGCTCTAGCTTAGCCTGCGTTGCATCGATAAATTTTAATCTATCAAAAACGGATGAATTGTGATTTCTTATTAAATGAGCTTGAAAACAAATAGTTTCGTCTTGATTTGTGTTTGAGAGATAGATTGTACAAGGTTGTGTATCATGTTTTATATCCCATGAGGGAGCTTTTTCTAATAAAATTCCGCCTTGTGAAATATTTTTTGTATATGTTCTAAAAGTTTTCCCCATAGCGATAATAATAATTTTTAATTTTTTTTCTTTGCGTTGAAATTTTCTCCTATCTGTAAAATTTTTCTGTTCTAAAATAGATTGCTTGTCTAAAGCTTTGAATTCTTCTGCAATATCAAGTGCACTCATTCGTTGTTTTTCGTCTGTATGGCAAGTTTTTTCTGGCATTGTGTCTTCTAAATGCACAGGGGTACTTTGTGTTACCAAATCTTCGAATTTTTTTGTCTTTTGAGATTTGGTTTTTAGATCAATAACTTCAGCGTTTCGTTGTTTTGATATTTGTGTTGTTATCTTGTTTTGTGGAGTTGGCAACTCAGGTAATGGCGGTAACAGATTTTCTTCAGCTTGTAGATCTAATAATTCTTCACACTCAAGCAGTGGTACCCAATTGTCAAATCCCTTTTTCCAAACGAAAATGTATTTTTTTTCTGACTCGAGAAAATTAGCTGTTAATTGAACTAACTCTATTGTGCTTAAGCTGATAATTTGTTGACGGTTTAGACTGTGGTACATTCTCCATCTGATTTCTTTCATATCGTAAAGCTCCAGCTAAATAAGAAAAGACTTTAATTTAAGTATAAAATTCTCTAAACTTAATTTATGTATGCTTTTATACCCCGAACGTACTATCGGCTTTTTTTGAGTATTCAAGAATTTTTTAATAGAAAGAGTCATTTAGCGTCAAAACTCCTATTATTATGCATTGTATCATTATTTATTTGTGATGTAAAAATAATTATTGCTGGCGACCTTCCTCTTGATCAAAGTTTAAAACCAGAGCAAGTCTTTGGAAATACACAAGAAGATATTTCGGGTGTCTTTCGTGACATGGGGATTGTTCAGCGTAAGGCAATGAATAAAGCTAAAAAAACACTAGTGTCAACTTATGTGGGCATGGATTTTTCTGATGGTCCATATTCAATGTATGGAGTTAATATGAATTTAGGATATGCCCTTTCTGATTTTTTTGAGGTCTATTTCAATTTTGTTCCTGCATTTATTAATTCAAAAAGATCCATTGTAGACAAAGTAGGCACTTTGACTTTACTAAATGGCGAAAAAGCAAGTATTACGATGGGGCTTGCTAAACTGCAATACGGAGCAGAATTGCTTTGGGCGCCACTTTATGGAAAGGATAGTCTGGGTACTAGAGCAATCGTTCGTAGTGATACATTTATCAAATTGGGTTTTATGCTAATTCAATATGATATAGGACAAGGTATGAAGTTTCATTTAGGAGTTGGTAAAACTTATTTTATTTCAAAATGGCTAGGATTTAGAGTTGCGGCTTCCACAAATTATGTACAAACCATAGTAGATAATGTGAAATCGTTTAATCCTGCCTTGGTGTTTGAGTTGGGAATTATAGGATATTTATTCTAAATATATCATGGAGGATTAAGGCATGCAGGTATTACAAGTACTTATAGAGCACGGTGGAGCCGGAACATTTTTGATTTTTGCTTCTGCAATTGTTCTGATCATAGTTGGACTTGAAAGATTAATTTCACTTTATTATCGTTTGTCATATCAAACAGAAGGCGCTATTGAAAATATTCGCTCCAATATTTTATCTCAAAAATACACAGATGCTATTCAAGTGTGTAATTCGAGTGCTCAAGCTCCTGATTTGGCTGTTGTCAAATCAGCATTGCTGGCTGTTGAAAATGGAAGAGAAGCAATGCGTTCTGCTTTGGGCGGGGCACTTTTAGAAGTTACACACAAGTGCGAAGCAAGACTTCCATTTTTGGCGCTTATTGCAAATGTTTCTACACTCTTAGGGCTTTTTGGAACAATTACCGGACTCATTAAAACCTTTGCAGCTATTGGTAATGCAGATGCAACAGAAAAGGCAAAAATGCTAGGTATTGGTATTTCAGAGGCAATGTATTCAACTGCTTCAGGACTAGCAGTTGGTATTGCTGCAATGATTGTTCATACTATTTGCACATCAAAATCA
>JACRAO010000024.1 GCA_016213345.1 Bdellovibrio sp.
CAAACGTCTCAAGGGTGCTAATGATAGTAAAAGGGGAAAACTTTTTACTAAACTTCTTCGTGAAGTCCAAGTTTCAGCACGCATGGGTGTGGCAGATCCAAAAGGAAATCCTCGCCTTCGAGACGCTATTCTCGAAGCAAGAGCAAATAATTTGCCTAAAGAAACCATAGATCGGGCTATTAAACGAGGTTCTGGGAGTGGAGACGCAGAAAATTTCGAAGAAGTTTTATATGAAGCGTATGGAGCAAACGGAGTCGCAATTCTTTTAGAGTGTCTTACAAATAATCGCAATCGCACGGCTGCAGAACTTAGATCTATTTTAACACGAAATGAAGGCTCATTGGCTGAAGTTGGAAGTGTGCTGTGGATGTTTTCAAAAGTTGGTATTATTTTATTAGATCGAACTTTAATTTCAGAAGAAAATTTAATGGGCATAGCATTATCTGCTGGTGCGGAAGATCTTGTGGCAGAAAACGGAAACTGGGTAGTGATTACTACTTTAGAACAGTTAGAAAATATAAGGTCAGTCTTAGAAAAGCAGAATTTGACATTGCAGTCGGTTAGTCGTGCTTATGTTCCTAAAAATTATTTAAATTTGGAAAACTCCATGTTAGAAAAAATGCAACATCTTATCGACCAACTCGAAGATTTGGATGATGTGCAAACAGTTTATACAAATGTGCAATAGAGCTTATGACTTGTGTGAAATCACTAAGGCATAAGGTAATTTGCCATTTTTTCCTTGTGGTATATTGACACCTCTTATTTTTACTCTATAAATTCCAGAAGATAGGTTTTTTAGTTCAAGCATTTCAGTGTTATTAGTCCTGTCTTGCAGTTGGTATGTTTGTGATCCGTTTGTTATGCTTAGATCCAAGTCGTTAACTAGGGCTTTTTGTGCAGACACGATGGCTGGAGCATCTGTGTAAACCAAAGTGGCTTGCAGCGTTTCTCCTTCGTTAATGGAGACTTCTGTTTCTGTTTCTTCTTGTGTGCCAACTCCTATTTTGTCATCAACTATGATGGCATTTGCGAACTCTAGTGTAGTCAAAGTTTCTAAATCCACTCTGCCATACCCCTCTTGTGCATTAGGTCTTGGTTGTGGGATTTCCTGTGTGGGACCAGTACCGTATTGACCCGGATAGAGTTCTTTTGCCGTATGCAGCATGGCGGCTTTTATAAGTGCTGCAGAAGGATTATCTTGTTTAAGTTTTTCAACAAGAAATTGTCTTGTAACAACAGCAGCTCCGGCAGTTAGAGGTGTCGCCATCGAAGTCCCTCCAGAATACAGATAATTTTCGTCATACTCACCCCAAAGTTTTTGTGCAGTGGGTTGTTTGGAACGTACGCTCACTATGTTTGTTCCGGGGGAGACAATGTCTGGTTTTATTCGACCATCTTTGGTGGGACCCCTGGAGCTAAATGCAGCTATACCATTTGGATTATTGGATAATGTGTCGCTACAGAGTGGTTCAACACCCCAGTTGGTTTGGCCATTTTTTAGATCACAGAGTCTTTTTTGGATTCCACCTTGTTCTAAGAAATTTTCTGATGCTCCTACAGAAAGAACGTTTTTGGCAGTTGCCGGACTGAGTATAGTGCCTAAATCAATCACTCCGTTTTTATCTAAGTCGGCACCACTATTTCCAGCTGCAAAAACAACGAGCAGGTCACTGTACTTCCACATAACGTCATCTGCTTTTGCTGCAAAGCTATCATAAACTCCTACACTTAGAGCAGATCCCCAAGAATTAGAATGTATTCTCGCTCCCTGGGAGTAAGGTGTGCCCATAAGTTTATTAAAATCAGGTTCAATAAAGAGATTATTAATGACGGTATTCCACATACCCTCTGCTATTAGATTTGCTTCATATGCACCACCGTGGATTTTGCCTGAAGACATCTTGCCATTTCCGACAATCGAGCCTGCTACATGAGTTCCGTGCCCCATGGGATCAGCCCACGAAGTATTCCATGGTCCCATGGGATATCCTTTGATGATTTGGGCAAGATCTGGATGTAATGTGCTTAGATCTCCAGAATCTGCTCCGGTATCGGCTACTGCAGCAATTTGAGCATGGCCTGCAAGTCCAAGTTCGTAAGCTTTTTCAAAACCCATAACCTTTGTGCCGGATTCGTAGCCAGTGTATGGTGGTAATTCGTCACCTGATTTTATAGTAGATTCTGGTATGAAAAAATCTAAGACCAGAAATATCGGCATTTTTTGAATCCATTCGATACCCTCTATTTTTGATATTTGACCTAAATTTTTATACTCTGTTTCAATAACAAATGAGCGTTCTGACGAATCTTTTATTTTAAGACCAGGAATTTGTTTTAAGTTTAATGTAACTTCAAGATCGTTATTTGCACTGAGTGTTCGGATATGGAAAATATCAGTTTGTGTTATATCGCCAGAAGTTTGTGGTAAAAAAATCTCAGGATCTACTTTCCATTCAGGTTTATATTCAGAGATTGCTTTTGCATTTTTTAGTACTAACAACGCTTTTTCTAAATCATCAGAAGACGCTTGTACAATAAGAGCATCTTGTGGGAGATATCCAACTGTTGTTGCTCCCATTTGCTGCAATATATTTAGTTCGGTTTGTGTGATTTTGTCATTAAACTGAATGACAAAATTTTTGATGGCTGTTTGTCTTTCGTGCCAATCATATAATACATTTGGTAATGCATTTTGTTTTTGAAAAAAAGTATTATTAGTGTTATCAGAATTTGGTAGTTTTACTTGTCCTATTTTTAAGTCTAAAAATTCTCCTGCGTGTGCTGTGAAAAAAACAAAAAAAGAAATTAAAACTAATCGATTGATCTTCATGACCTTCCCCCTTTTTTTTTGACATCCTTATATTAGAGGAATAGTAATACGTTTTTTTAAAATGCGCAAAAATTACACAAACAATATTTGATACAGCGGTTACGCTCCGCGGTATAAATAGCTGTTTATTCGATCCTTAGACCCATCCGTGAGATGTCTATCTGCCCTTTTCTTTACCCATAGGTATGGAGGACTTAAAAGGAAATAGTATTTTGAGGATATTATAAGCTGGGTTAAGTAGTATTCATGAATGAGTTATGCCTACTGGTATAAGATGGGCCAGGTTTTTAGAAAGTAATGTTACTTCTATGCTTTCACACTGGGTACGAATTAGCTCTTCTTCGGCGCGACTGGTAACAAGTGTATATTGAGTGTTTATACCAAGTTCATGTATTATATCAAGTCCAGTTTCTTTTGAATTTACATATTCGAAATCAATAAGAAATTTTATTAGATTTAGTTTGTCGGTTTTTATGTTTTTGAACCACTCTCTTAGTTCGCTAGGGTTAGATAAGTGATAAATATTTTTAATTTCATGTCCTATATTATTTTCAAATTTTTTATTCCAAATATGATGGATATTTTCGTCATCATCTGTAATTACAATTTCAGTGTCTTTTGTTAATGTAAGCTCTGATAAAAACCATTTTGGTGGTTTTGAGGTTTTTAATCTTATACTTATTTGTGTTCCCTTATTAGCTTGAGACATAATTTCTAAACTGCCGCTCCAGCTCTCAACTGTTGATTTTGCATGGTAGAGTCCAAGACCTGATCCGCTTTGTTTGCCATGTGTTTCTCCACGGGTGCCAAGTTTCTCCAAAAGTTCTTTTGGTATGCCCTTTCCGGTGTCTTTTATAGTGATTACTGCAAAATCATTTTCTTTAGTTAGAGCGATTGTTATTTCTACATTTGTCTCCATGGCTTCAACGCTATTGTTTATAAGATTGGATAAAATCCGTTTAAGTTCTGTGGCATTAATTGTAGAAAATAATGAAAATGAATCTTCAAGAAACTGAGTTTTAATTTCAACCTTTCTATTAGCTCCATATTGTATTCGTTTTTCGCTGACAATTGTTTGGGATGAGAAGTTGAGATTTCAAAGTGATTTAATTCTAGGGGGATCAGATGATACGGAATTAAGTAATAATAGAGTTTTTTATGGACCTATACCATCAAACATTGCATATGTACACTGTTCGTCGTGGTTAAGTGTAACGAGTATTTGTTATAAAAAAGAAAATAGAGTTGTATTAAGAAATGAATTTTATAGAGCATTAACTGAGCAAGGGACAAAGCCTACGCTTTTAAAAAATGCTTTATATAAAAATCTCAATCATGCTTTTGATTTAGTTGCTGAAAAATTGCATTTAGGTATAAATGTAGTAGATATTCCTTTTAAGCAGCGGTTCAAAGAAGTAGATCCAGATTTAAAAAAACGCTCGTTTGACATTTCTGTTAGGTCGACTGATATTTTAGTAGACGACCCAATGGCAGATATTCGTTTTATGTTTTTATCCAAAGAAGGCATAAGACTACCAGATACTGATGGGAGAATATTAAAAGAGCTAAAGAAAGAAAATTTTGATCCTCAAGTTATTAACGAATTGCTTTGGGATCAAGCAGTGATTTGGCCAATTGGGCATTTTGCTTTTGGATTATGGGCAAAAAAGCATATTGATTTTTCTATGCTCAATACAGTTTTGTCCCCTACGGATTTTCAATGGATTGGGTTAAAACAGTAAATCTTGCTCCACTAAAATATCGCAACATCTTAATGGAGCAAGGTGGTCCAATAGCAAGACTAAGCATTATTCAAAAGCAATTAACTCCTAGTATTGTAGGGCATGAAGCATTAGCATATCTTGTAAAAGATCTGAAAAATGGCTGGAATCTAAAACATAGGATCTATGGTAATGTTGATGGCACTGGAAGTTCGGAATATAAAAATCAGGCTTCTTACAAATCTATTTCTGAGGCTTTAGAGCGTTTGGCATTTTATGAGATATATAATAATGCAAAAGTTAAAAATAAATATGGATTTAACATAGACCCGACTACAACTGGTATGGCAGCGTTCCCTGGCAGAAAGATTTAACACATGTCTTGAAAAAGTTTTTATAGAACTTTTCAGAAATCAATCCGTGCTTGATAAATATTTATTTAATCATAAAGCCGATCCACTATTGCAGATAGGTAATATACAGGATAAATCAGAAAAAAGATTATTATATTTTGCCACACAAGAAGGATTTGAGAGTTTTTTTAAAAGGCTTGTATTCAGTTTGAAAAATAATATAAAAGCAACTCAGCCAAAGTGTATTTTAGATCTAGAAGTAGAAGGTCCGTGGTCAAATTATACGACTGTATGGAGATATTTGTTTGCTGCAAATAGCAAGCTATATTTGTGTGATTCTGCAGATTATTTTTTATTTTGAAATATAGAGGTTATAAGGATTTTTGGATATTACTTTGTCACAAGTCCTTAGATATTAATTTTTAATCCATAGCCAAAGCTAAAATTTCATGGTATATGCTCTACGTCAAAGGTAGTGTTTTTATGGAGTTAGCCTCAAAAAGGCAAAGTGAAAAGCAAACAGTTTATATCAAGACCTTTGGCTGCCAAATGAACGAAGCAGACTCTGAGCGTATGTACGCCCTTTTGGGCGAAGCAGGCTTGGAGCCAACTCATACTGCTGAACAAGCAAATGTCATCATTATCAATGGTTGCACCGTTAGAGCCAAGGCAATTCACAAAGCGGTTTCTGCTTTGGGAGAATTACAGTTTCTTAAAAAATATAATCATAATAACAAAACCCCTATTATAGGGATGGGTGGTTGTGTTGGACAATTTGAAAAACAAATGCTCTTTAAACAAGCTCCATGGTTAGATTTTGTTTTTGGTCCCGACGCGATTGATCAGCTGCCAGAAATGATTTTTCGTGTTCAAAATGGCGAAAAACATGTCATCAACACTGATTTTGATGTTTTAGAGAACTATTCAACCGAAACAAAACTTTCCGCTCCTACATCCAAAGCGTTTGTCAATATTATGAAAGGGTGTGATAAGTATTGTACTTATTGTATTGTTCCATACACAAGAGGCAAAGAGAAATCACGCACCATTGACGAAATACTCAGTGATGTTGCCCGCTTGGTTTCTTTAGGCATAAAAGAGGTGACATTTTTAGGACAAAATGTAAATTCTTTTGGTAAAGGAAATAAGAATCTAAAAAACAGGGAACCTAAAAAACTTCATAATATAATAGGCAGAGTAGGGCCAGATGAAGATGAGGAAAATTTCCCACAATTTTTAAAAGCTATTGACCAAGATGAAAGATTAAAAAATTTAAGGCGAGTACGTTTTACTTCAAGTCATCCACTTGATTTCAGTGATGAACTTATTAATTGTTATGCTTCCCCTGAACAGGGTGGAGTTTCGAAATTAGCACAACATCTTCACCTGCCTGTGCAAAGTGGTTCTAATCGCATATTAGAAAAAATGGGTCGACACCATAAGATTGAAGCTTATATTTCACAAATGGATCGCTTAAGAGCACTTAATCATGAAGTAGGGCTTTCTACAGATATTATTGTAGGATTTCCCACAGAGACCCAAACAGATTTTGAACAAACATTGCAGCTTTTAGATCGTATTCAGTATGATAACATTTTTGCTTTTGCGTATTCACCTCGTATCGGTACAAGAGCTGCAAAATTAAATGATGATATTTCTTTACAAGAAAAAAATAGGAGACTACAGCTTGTTTTAAAGCATCAACTCAAAATTTCTGAAAAGAGAAATACTATGTTTATTGATAAAACAATGGAAATTCTAGTCGATAATATAGCAAAAAATCAGATATTAAAAAAAGACGACAAAAATTCTACAGTCTGGATGGGGCGTACCAGTTGTAATCACGTTGTTAATTTTATGTCTCCAACTAACAGTGGTTTAGAGGGACAGTTTTTGAAAGTCAAAATTACTGGATCCACTCCATTGTCTCTTATGGGGGCACTAATATGATTATATCGCACCATGGCAAGTGGCCAAAAATTCATGAAACAGCATTTATTGCTCCTACGGCGGACATTATTGGAGAAGTCGAAATAGGAGATCATTCGAGTGTTTGGTTCCAGACGGTCATTAGAGGAGATGTGCATTTTATCAAGATCGGCAATCACACAAATATTCAGGATCGCTGCTTACTTCATGTAACTAAAGCAATTGCTCATCTCGAAATAGGTGATGAAGTAACGGTGGGACATTCTGTGACTCTACATGGATGCAAAGTAGGAAACCTTGTTTTGGTAGGCATGGGTGCTATCATCTTAGATCATGCAGAAATTGGAGATGAATGTATTATTGGAGCAGGCTCTTTAATTACCAAAAAGACTATAATACCGCCCCGTAGTCTTGTTTTGGGTTCTCCAGCTAAAGTAATTCGTAAGTTGACACCCAATGAATTGGCGTCTCTGTCGCAAAGCGCTCAAAACTATGTGCAAGAAGCCAAAGAATATCGAGCTAGTATACGTGGACCTAAAAAAGTGGGCAATCCAGACAGGGATTTAGATTTTTTGGATATACATGAGAGAGATGAATGAAGGAGTTACCTGAAGGAGTTACCTGAAGGAGTTAAATGATGAAAGATTTAATAGAAGCCCTGACTTTTGATGATGTTCTTTTGATGCCTGCGTATTCGCAAGTATTACCTTCTCAAGTGTCTTTAAAAACTAATCTTACAAAAAAAATTCAATTACATGTACCGCTGTTGTCCGCAGCAATGGATACCGTGACTGAAAATAAAACAGCTATTACCTTAGCCCAAGAAGGAGGGCTGGGGGTTATTCATAAAAATCTAACCATTCAGAATCAGGCTTTTGAAGTCGAAAAAGTCAAAAAAAGCGAGTGGGGAATGATCTTGGATCCAATCACCATAGAACCCGTAGCAAAAATCAAACAAGCTATGGAACTCATGAAAACCTATAAAATTTCTGGAGTCCCTGTTACTCAAAAAGACAAGCAAGGCTTAAAGTTAGTCGGTATTTTAACAAATCGTGACTTAAGATTTGAAACAGATTTAAATCAACCCGTCGAAGCTCGAATGACAAAGCTTCCTCTGGTTACCGTGCCTGAGGGGACCACCTTGGAGCAAGCAAAGAAAATTTTAAAAGAAAACAGAATCGAAAAACTCCCTGTAGTGAATGTGCATGGCTATCTCAAAGGTCTAATCACAATCAAAGATATTTTAAAGCAAGATATGTATCCGCAAGCCAGCAAAGACCGGTTTGGACGTCTGTTAGTTGGTGCAGCCATCGGAGTTGGAGAGGAAAGTGAAAAAAGAGCGGCTGCTCTAGTGGACGCGGGCGTTGATGTCCTTTTTATAGATAGTGCACATGGACATTCTCATGGCGTTTTAGAGATGATAAAAACTCTAAAAAAGCGATTTGATAAAGTCGAAATTGTAGGTGGCAATATTGCCACGGAAGCAGGGGCGCGAGCGCTAATTGAAGCCGGTGCGGATGCAATAAAAGTTGGTATTGGCCCAGGCTCAATTTGTACAACGCGAGTAATTGCAGGCATTGGGGTTCCTCAGCTTTATGCTATTTCAGAAGCAGTCAAGGGAGCCAAGTCTCAGAACATTCCTGTGATTGCTGATGGTGGTATTAAATACAGTGGAGATATTACCAAGTCTTTAGCAATTGGTGCTTCGAGTATTATGATTGGCGCTTTGTTTGCCGGAACAGACGAAGCACCTGGCGAAGTTGTCTTATACCAGGGTAGATCCTACAAGGTTTATCGTGGCATGGGTAGTCTTGGAGCCATGTCTCAAGCCCAGGGTTCTAAAGACCGGTATTTTCAAAGTGATGTGGACGAAGTTTCAAAACTTGTTTCTGAAGGTATAGAGGGTCGAGTGCCTTATCGTGGCAGTTTGTCTTTTAATGTTCAGCAAATTTTAGGAGGACTTAGGGCAGGCATGGGTTATTGTGGCGCTAAAGATATTGCAACTCTGCAGAGCACGGCTAAATTTGTCAAAATTACCAACAGTGGCTTAGCCGAAAGTCATCCCCATGATGTATTCATTACAAAAGAGGCGCCAAACTATAGATTGGGTTAAAATATGATTTCACATAAGGACAGTGTGTTAATTTTGGATTTCGGCTCTCAGTATACTCAGTTAATCGCCAGGCGGATACGAGAGATCGGGATTAATTCGATTGTTTTAAATGGCAATGTTGCATTAAAAGACATTCAAAAAATTGAGCCCAAGGCCATTATACTTTCTGGTGGGCCTGCTTCTGTTTATGAAAAACATGCACCAAAACTTGTGCCTGGTTTTTTCGAGTATCAGAGTAAAAATAAAATACCACTTTTAGGAATTTGTTATGGCATGCAGCTTCTTATGCATGCTTTGGGAGGGAATGTCCAAAAAGCCTTGAGTTGTGAATACGGCAAAACTCAAATTCGAGTTGAATCTTATTCTGATTTCTTTTTACCTGTTCGTGAAAAAAATCATAGTTTTTCAGTATGGATGAGCCATGGAGATGAAATAAAAGAATTACCTGGTGGTTTCAAAGTTACAGCTCGTAGTTTGAGTGGAGTAATCGCAGCTGTAGAAAATCAAGAAGCACGAATTTATGCCTTACAATTTCATCCCGAAGTGACACACACGGAACATGGCATGACTTTGTTAAAACATTTCTTTATCGACGTTTGTGAAATGCAGTCTACAAGGACATTACAAAATCTAACAAAAGAACTTATCGAGCAAATTCAACAAAAAGTTGGTGTTTCAGATCATGTGCTTTGCGCGCTATCTGGGGGGGTGGATTCGACTGTTGCGGCAGTCTTGGTGAATAAAGCTATTGGAGATCGTTTACATTGTGTTTTTGTGGACAATGGACTTTTGCGATTTAAAGAACAAGAAAAAGTAATGAAAGCTTTTAATAACTACTTGCATCTTAGAGTTAATTGCGTAGAGGCTGATCGGAGTTTTTTAAGTAAATTAAAGGGCGTTGTTGACCCAGAGCAAAAGAGAAAAATAATTGGAAAAGAATTTATTTCAGTGTTTGAAAAAGAGGCAGTAAACATTTCCAAAAACATTGGGAAAAGACCTAAGTTTTTAGTCCAAGGCACGTTATATCCTGATATAATTGAGTCTAGTGCTTTTAATAAAAAACATTCAGTAACAATTAAAACTCACCACAATGTGGGGGGATTGCCAAAAAAAATTAAGTTTGAACTCATTGAACCTTTGCGGGATTTGTTCAAAGACGAAGTAAGAAAGCTTGGGATTGAGCTTGGTATTCCATTAGATTTTATCAAACGCCATCCTTTTCCAGGTCCGGGATTGGCAGTTCGCATTTTGGGAGCAGTTACGCCTCAAGCTTTAGAGATATTAAGAAACGTTGATGAAGTTTTTTTGCAGTCTTTAAAAGATGAGGGTTTATATGATGAAATTTGGCAAGCTTTTTCTGTGTTCTTGCCACTTAAAAGTGTAGGGGTGCAGGGCGATGGACGAACACATTCGTATGTGGTGGCGCTTAGAGCTGTGACATCGCAAGATGGGATGACGGCAGATTGGTATCAGTTTAAACCAGAAGTGCTAGCTCGTATTTCGAATCAAATCTGTAATGAAGTAAAAAATGTAAATAGGGTGGTATATGATATTTCGTCCAAACCCCCAGCTACTATTGAGTGGGAGTAAAAGTTAGCTACTGTATCGGCATGGCTGACTCTCTTATTGCTGGTATCTGTTTAGAACACAACTGTACTGTGATCCAGACAGTAAAAAAAAGTAAAACCTATCCTTGCCAAGCAGCATAGGTAGCATAATCCCAGCTTGGCTATTCATCACCACGGTGCACAAAAAATATTTTGGTCCCCACCAATTTTTTTGTTGCTAATCTTACAA
>JACRAO010000032.1 GCA_016213345.1 Bdellovibrio sp.
ATATTGTCAGCCAGGTGACTTAATCGTAGTCATGTCCAATGGTGGTTTTGGCGGATTTTTAGTAAAACTCCTTGATTTAATAGAATTATTTTAGTTCCTCTCCGTAAATCCCGAAAAATTAAAAGAAGAGGGATCACTCTATTTATGTCTGAGGTCCTGAAAAAATTTGGTCGTTATTTTCTGTTGGACCACATTGCACAGGGTGGAATGGCAGAGATATTTCGTGCACGTTTTGCTTCCGTCGAAGGAGCAGGCAGGATTATTGTCATTAAGCGTATTCAAACCGGATATGGTGCAAACACAGACTTCTTAAACATGTTTAAATCAGAAATTAAAGTCACAATGAGTTTAAATCATTCGAACATTGTTCAAGTTTATGATTTTGGTGAAGAACAAGGACAACCATATATTGCAATGGAATTTGTAGATGGAAAAAGCCTAAGACAATGTTTAGCAAGAACTGCAGAAACGAGGCAATTTTTTCCAATTGAACTGTCTGCATATATTATTGGACAGATTGCGCAAGGCTTGGGCTATGCACATTCTTTTAAAGACAAGCTGACTGGTCAGTCGCTCAATATTGTACATCGAGATATAAGTCCTCAAAATATTCTGATTTCTTATGACGGTACTGTAAAAATAATTGATTTTGGAATTGCAAAAGTAGCAACTCGTGCTGCGGAACTTACAAGAGCTGGCGTTATTAAGGGCAAACCAAGTTATTTATCTCCAGAGCAAATTAATGGCGACACTCTTGATGGGAGGAGTGATGTATTTGGTTTGGGAATTGTTTTTTGGGAATTGCTTACTGGTAAAAAACTTTTTGCTGGTGAAAATGATTTAGCCGTATTAAAACTTATTGAAAATTGTAACACTTCTGTGAGATCTCCATCTACTCTAAATCCTGACGTCCCTAAAGAGTTGGATTATATAGTTCTTAAAGTTTTAGCCAAACAGGCTGATAAACGTTATCAAACTGCGGATGAGTTAGCACGTACTTTAACAAAATATATTTTTACAAAAAATTCTGATTTTAATTCAAAGGAGCTTTCATATTTTATAAAGGGTCTATTTAAAAATGAAATCGTCGAAGATCGTAAAAATATACAAAAACTAAACGAGAAAGCGCAAAAACTTTTGGAAATAGATTTTATTCAAAAAGAATCTACAGTCGGTCTTCCAAAAGAAGTGCAGGCCTATAAAACGAAAAAAGAAGACACTAATGTTTCTTCTGTTGAGCAGAGTACTAAAGTTACTTCTTTGCGTAATATTGAGCCTTTAGATGCGGCAAAAATTGTAGTAGAGATAGAAAACACTTCTGCTTTTAAAACAATTAGTGGAGCAGATAGACAAAGTGCTATTGCCTTAGACAAAAAAGAAACACGTACGCATACTGCTACTATTCCGAAACAAAAATATATCAGGACTGAACATAAAAAAAGCAGTTTTTCGAAATTTATTTTTGGAGGTTTGGTTATTGCGGCGGTTGTATTTTCTATTTTTTATTCACCGGAGGAAATTTTAAATCAAAAATTTGATTTTTTTCTGAATAAACCCAAAGGCGAAGGTGTGGTTAGTCAAAATATTGTAGTGCCAACTACAGAGCCTACCCGTGAACCAGCAAATAAAATTTAAACTAATTCTGAATTTTCTATGTCTTTGACTATAAGGCCATGGTCCAAAGGTGCAAAAGTCTTTTTTAATGGAAAACTTGTAGATCCACATCAATATCAATCCGTTCCTTTGCCGCTAAATGCCCCTCACGAGTTGATAGTTGAGCTACCTGGATTTAAAAAATATGTTAAGGAATTTACTGTAACATCAGCAGAAGTGGCTAGTAAAAAAGCATACAGTATAGAAATTCAAGCAGAGCCTGAAATATATGGTCGATTAACCTTAAAAACTACCCCAACTTCAGATGTTATTTATATCAATGGGGAGGAATGGGGTAAGCGCACACCTGTACAAGAAGAAAAACTTCCGCTGGGAACTTATATGATTCGTGCCGTTAATGAAATATTACAAATGGAAAAAACTTTTTCTGTTACCATTTTAGAAAACAAATCTGTAACGATTGATGAGCGTTTAGAGATCAAAAAATAAAGTTTGCGAGATTAATTAAAAGCATTTAGTATCTGGGAACATTATTTTTTTTCATATACAGACTATTTTAAATTATTTCATTCGAGATGGCACGGCATCGTGCCTCTGGGACCCTTTGTCGTCCCGTCCATGGGACTCGGACATCCTGTCCTTCCCAAGGCCCTCTCTCATAAAATAATTTAAAATAGTCTGTATATGAAAAAAAATAATGCTACAAAGTACTAATCAGAGTATTAATTTCGCAAACTTGTACTTATTTCTACGTGTTTGGCTTATTAGTTCTATTATTTCTCGTATTTGTAGCCTACGCCGTAAATAGAAATTACATTTTTTGTTAATGGTGGGATTTTTTTACGCAGCGCACGGATGTGAACGTCAATCGTGCGGTCATTTGTGCCGCTTGAGTCGTCTTTCCATACATCCTTCAATAAATCCTCTCTAGAAACTACTTGGCCTGCGTGTGTAGCTAAATATCTTAATATATCAAACTCAGTAAGTGTTAGTTGTGTTTTTTTGCCTCCATAACTCACTTCCCTTTTTGAAGGATCAATTTTCAGTTCTCCAATTTGTATTGGCTGCAATGTCTTGTCTCGATCTGTTCTCAGTCTTGCCCAAATCCTGGCCATTAGCTCTTTGTAATCAAATGGCTTTGCAATATAGTCATCTGCCCCCGTAGAGAGACCTTGTGTAATATCGCTAACTGTATTTTTTGCAGAAAGAAAAATTGTAGGAATATGTTTTGTTTTTTCGTCTTTCTTAAGCAAACTGCATGCGTCATATCCACTTAAAATAGGAAGCATAATATCAAGCAGTATAAGGTCTGGTGCTTTATTTCTTGCATAGTCAATACCTATCACAGCGTTTTCTGCTGACAGGACTTCAAACTCCCGGCCTAGCATTGTTTCTAAAAAACGCCTCGTGTCGGCATTGTCTTCAATTACTAAGATTCTATATTTTTCCATATCTCGTTTTTAATATTTGCCTTTTTAAAATATTCTATAGCGGATTCACGTAAAACTTCACCTAAAATTTTTCCTTCTTCTGCTTTTACTGAATGAAAGCCCTCTAACATCAGTCCGTAAAGCAGATTTCCAAGTTTTTCTGCTCTGCTCACAAGTGCCGTGTTTTCTGCCTGTATTTCTGCAATTTCTTGAGGGCTATTGATGGCAATTTTGCCTTCTAAAGATTTGATTTCTCCAGCAGTTTTTTTGATTGTTGCTTCTAAATCAGCAATTCTGAGACTAATCTCATCCTCCGTATGAGTTGCTGGAGGAGTTGGTGAGAGAGCTTTTTCTTTTGGTTTGTCTTTTGTTTCTGTCATAAGTGTTTGGCTATTATGCTTATTTTACTGGCAAAATCCCTTCCTGTTCTAAAACAGCTACAACCGTTTTTGTTATTGTTTCATTTCTTAATGTTACAGTAATAGGGGCTCTTTGTTCAATTCTTTGTTTTAAAAGTTTTTGAATATAACTTTCAAGCTCTTCTACCATTTTTTTAAGGCCAGAGTTCTCTTTTCTTAAGTTTTTTGGATCTAGTTGACTTGTTTTATGAGAGATTATTTTCTTTTCGAGTTCAGATTTTTGTTTGGCTAGTTTTTCAAATTTAACGTGTAATGCTGCTTCGACAGCTAAAAGAGTGTTCATTTCCTTAAGAAAGTATTTATCTATATCTTCTCTTTTTTTCGTATTTGCAACTCCGGGTATTTGAGCGAGTACGGCTAATTTTCCTTTAATTGATTCTGTAAATTTTTCGAGTCCTTGTAGGAGTTTTATGGCGTTTGGATTAGCAGTAGTGACACCAATTAGATCAAGCAGAATATTTTTCTTGCCAGAGGCAATGAGTTTTTTTATGCCTGCTTGCAAAATCATGACATGCTCTGGTAGAATATCCTCGCTAACGCAGAGTGCAATATATTTTTCTTTGTTTTCTAATCTTAGTTTCAATCGTATTGCTCTTTTCTATAGAAATTTTAACATATTTTTTAGTGTTAACATAAATTTATATTTTAAAAATGCAATGCCTTTGTGCAACTAGTCAGATCTATGTGGACCTTGCCGGTGGACGGAAAAGAAATAAATGTTTATACTTATACACGAGATATCTATGGGTGTGACTAAGGGCGGTGAAAAAATAGAAGACAAGGCGTTCTCTTCGGTTTCATTAAAATTAGTTAAAGCAGCGCCGTTATTTAGAAAATTTTTAAAAGATATTGCTCCTAAAATTTACATCCCTGATGTGAGCTATGAAATTTTAAAAGCATTTTCAAATATAGATGTTACCGCAGAGAAAGTTGCAGATTTCTTAAAAGCTAATCCCTATTATCAATATGAATTTTTAAAAATGATCGAATCTAAAGGGATGCGCGAAGAACTCCCAAGCATGGATGCAGCTGTGATTTTATTAGGAATGCAAAACTCTAGGGATTTGATTGTCTCAATGCAACTTTTGAAAACAACTAAGGGACTTTGGCCTGAGTGGGATAAAGATGGCAAGCTAAAACTAAATCCACCAGACATTCTTAAGTATGCTCTAAAAACAGAAGAATATCTAAACTCTTTTAAATATGAGTATTCGGATATGGGTTATGTGGGGGGATTGTTTTTTGATGTTTTAGCCTTAATTGCTGTTGATTATGCTAAAGATAAGAAAAAAGTTTTAGATTATATTGAAAATATTTATAACCATGGTTTTCAAACTGCTAAGATTGGTTTAGAGCTCATTAAGACTATTCCCAGTGTTTCTTATAGTAAGTATTTTTTTGCTGCATGTTTGACACATGATATAGGTAAAATAATTTTAGCACTAATAGAACCAGATTATTTTCAATTTTGTGATGTAGCAGCTAAAAAAGGTCTTCCTAGAATTATACAAAATTTTACTGAACAACAAAAATATGGAGTAAGTCATCATTTATTAGGCGCTACTGCGTGTCATTATTTTAGGCTTTTTAAACCTATCGAAAAGGCCATTCTGTACCACCATCACCCATTTTTATTGAAAAGTGCAAGGAAAGGTCTCTATCAACTAAGTTCTCTTGTTTGTTTATCAACAAATATTGCAAGTAATTTTAAAAAACCAGAAAAAGCCAATGATCCCATTTTAAAATTATGGAAAGGCCGTGAATTGCAAGATTTCAAATATGACGCAAAAAATCTAATGCCTATTGTAATGCGTCTTGCACAAAGCGCGAGTTAATTTTTATTTATTGTTTTTATTTTGAAAGCTTTGGATAGCCTCTGCTAAATCCATTGTGATTTCGTCTGGTCTAATGGCGCCTTCATCATTGAGAAATTTATAAAGTGGATGGTTTACAAAGCATATCCTCAATTGCGCAGGTTTTTCGCGCACCTGCTTTTCGAAACGAACAAATGCAGACAGTCCATGTTTGTCAAATTGAGTGACATCATGAAAATTTAAAATAATTTGATCGGCTTGAGTTTTAGAAATATGCTTCCAGCATTCCACTAATGTTTGTTCAAAGGTTCTGCCGATTTGGCCTTGAAAAGACAGCACCACATATTTGTCTTTTTCAGAAATGAAAAAATCCACTTTTTTCTCATTAGTAGTTATATTAGCATCCATATTTTTATTACTTTTGTGTCCTCCTATATAAACATTTTAACATAATAAAATAACGAAATTGTTAAGATTGAAATAAATAGACGAATTAATAGTCTACGATAGCACGTCGCGCAATGTTTCTGCCAGAAAGTCTAGCTCCTGTTTTGTAATTATTAAGGGTGGACTTAAGCGAATTACTTGACCATGTGTCTCTTTTGCTAAGATACCTAAATGCATGAGTTTTTCACAAAACATCCTAGCTGTGCCTGAAGGTTTTTTGATTTCTATACCAATCATTAGTCCACGGCCCCGTAATTCTTTAACATGAGGAGAGTTTATTTTGATAATTGCTTTAAGTAACTCCTGCCCAAGTTCAAAAGAGCGGTCTGCAAGGTTTTCGGTTTCAATCACTTCTAGTGCTGCCAGGCCCACAGCCGAAGCCAGCGGATTGCCGCCAAAAGTGCTACCGTGATCTCCTGGTTTAAAAACTCCTAAGATTTCTTTTGAAGCCACAACTGCAGAAACCGGGTACACACCCCCGCCTAGAGCTTTTCCTAAAATTATAACATCAGGTTTTGCATTTTTTTCGTGTTCAAAGCAAAAGTTTTTTCCGGTTCGTCCTAATCCTGTTTGAATCTCATCTAGTATAAAAAGAACATTTTTATCATTACAAAGTTTTTTTGCCTCTGTTAAATATCCTAATTTAGGAACGAGAATGCCAGCTTCGCCTTGAATTGGCTCAACCAAAAATGCAACAGTGTTTTTTGTTACCGCTTTTTTTAAAGCCTTAAAATCTCCGTATGGGATAATTTTGAATCCTGGAGTAAAAGGTCCAAAACCATCACGATATTGTTTTTCTGTCGAAAACCCCACTATTGTTGTAGTTCTGCCATGAAAGTTGTTCGCACAAACTATAATTTCAGCTTTATTATGAGAGATTTTCTTTTTTTGATAACCCCACTTTCTAGCAGTTTTGATAGCGGTTTCTACCGCTTCTGCTCCTGTGTTCATTGGGAGCGCCATCTCCATTTTACAAAACTCACAAAGTTTTTTCAAAAA
>JACRAO010000035.1 GCA_016213345.1 Bdellovibrio sp.
ACTTCGTTAGATTTCCTCAAAAAATCCTCACATACTGTCGTGTATGCTCCGGTTTTTTGAGAAAATCTGCCTCGTATCTAAACCTTTTTGAGCAGAATATAACTAGATTCTGTTTAAGATTTTTTCTTGCCTGTAATAAATAGGTCTTCGCTTTTCTGTTCCTCTTGTTTGTTTTTTTCTTTCAGTTCTGGATCATTGTTAACAAGCCAATTTTCTGTAATTTTGTCTAAAACCGGGTTGGATTTGTCTAATTTGACATATATGTTTTTTTTATCAATTTCCACTCTTGTCCACTGCGATGGAATTCCCTTGGCGTCTGCAGCAAGCGCGATATCTGTTAAAAAACAAAGCTTATCACCTGTATCGTCTGGTGTATCGTCTGGAGTATCGTCTGAACTTAGCCATGGCTCATACACAGCGCCAATAGCATCTACACATGCTCCTAATATGTCTTGAATATTAGGAGCACTTGCCGTCGGATCGAAATCAGAGCTTGCATACACTGAAGTTGCAGAAAGCTGGCCTTTATGATGTAAAGAAATACATAATACTATTTCATTTGTAAAAATTTCGCCAGTTACCTCAAACCAAGATTCGGTTTTTAGTTTTGCCAGAGTCTTTAATCCAGAATCAAAATGAGTGGTATAAAGTTCTTTGACCATTTTTAGATAGTCATGAGGCAATTGACTAGATTTAGTTTTAGGATCACCAGTGGTTATAGTCTCCAGCCTGCGCATTGTTATAAGTTATTATCGTTTATAATATTTTCCAGCAATAAAATAAACACTGCTTGCAAAGTATGACTCTATGCATTATATCATCTGATCTAGGAGGACTTAATTTATGTCTAAAAATAAACTTATGTCAGTGTTGGTTTTATGCATGCTAATGGTTAGCAGTGTTGGGTTTACAGAGGAAAAAGAAAAAACGGTATCAAGTGCAATGGGACTTACTGTTTTAAATACGCTTGCTACTTTAGATAAAGCAGAGGCATACAATGCTGTGACTTTGGGTCTAGAATTAGCTAAAGCAACCAGAGAACTAGTTGCGTTTTTGCCAGAATTATCTTCGCTTTGGCTAATGAATGATCAGGATGGCAAACAAATTAGGGAAGTTCTAAAAGATTTCTTGAATGACAAGGCAAATGGTGATCGTCTAACAGAGGCCAAAATCACTACATATAATATGCCAGCAGGTGAAGGATTTAGAAAATGGTTTGCGTTAACCAAACAATCTGTAGTGAAAGAGAATGGTAATGAACACCTCCTGCGTGGAGCTACGTTGACTATTACTCAATCTGGAGAGTTTGGATTTCGTGGTCCTAGCACAACTTATACAACATCGATAGTACCATTGAGATAACAAGTAATAAGGCACCAGAAAATACTGTGCCTTTTTTTATTTCTAGATAAATATAACTAGGCTATATTACCTTCTCGTAGGAGGCGCTTTTGTATGCCTGAGTTTTATTATCAAGACCCTTTCCCATTAAAAAAAGATACGACCGAGTATAGGCTTTTAACTAAAAAGTTTGTTTCTATCGCCAGATTTGAGGGCAGTGAAATTTTAAAAATAGATCCAGAGGGTCTTTCTTTATTGTCTAACGAAGCTATACGAGACATCTCGTTTTTAATGAGAGCTAAACACTTGGAGAAAGTAGCAAAGATTTTAGACGACCCTGAGAGCTCGCCTAATGACCGAGGAGTTGCATTGGCACTTTTAAGAAATGCAGATGTTTCTTCTCATTTTATTTTACCACTGTGTCAAGACACAGGGACTGCAACTATTGTTGCAAAGAAAGGATCCCAGGTTTGGACTGGAGTTCATGACGAAGAATATCTTTCATTAGGTATTTATAAAGCTTATACTGAAGAAAACCTGCGTTATTCACAAACTATGCCTATTTCAATGTATGAAGAGGTCAATTCTGGTACTAATTTGCCAGCTCAAATTGATATTTATGAAACTCTAGGTATGGAATACAAGTTTTTGTTTGTAACAAAGGGTGGTGGCTCTGCAAACAAAAGTTTACTTTTTCAAGAGACGAAAGCTCTATTAAATCCTGAAAGACTAGAAAAATATTTAACAGAAAAAATGAAAACACTTGGTACATCTGCTTGTCCACCTTATCATCTGGTTTTTGTTATTGGAGGAACATCGGCTGAGGCTTGCTTAAAAACTGTAAAACTAGCAAGTGCGGGTGATTTGGATGATTTACCCACTCAGGGAAATAAATTTGGGCAAGCATTTAGAGATTTAGATCTAGAAGAAAAAATGCTGCAATCTGCTCAAAAAACGGGAATAGGTGCTCAATTTGGAGGTAAGTATTTTGCTTTGGATGTTAAAATTATTAGGCTCCCACGGCATGGTGCTTCTTGTCCGGTTGGAGTTGGGGTTTCATGTTCTGCAGATCGAAATGCAAGAGCAAAAATTAACCGTGATGGAATTTGGTTAGAAGCGATGGAGCGAAATCCAGTGCGGCTGATTCATGAAAAATATCGAGGCAATGCACGGGAAACAGGTGTAGTGAAAATTAATTTAAATAAACCAATGAAGGAAATTTTAGCTGAATTATCTAAGCACTCAGTAACTACGCGATTGGCGCTTACTGGGACACTCATAGTGGCCAGAGATATTGCTCATGCAAAAATCAAAGAACGAATTGACCAAGGTAAAGGGATGCCAGAGTATTTTAAGAATCATCCTATTTACTATGCTGGTCCAGCAAAAACACCTACGGGACTTCCCTCGGGTTCGTTTGGTCCAACTACGGCTGGGCGTATGGACTCATATGTAGAGCCATTTCAGGCAATGGGTGGGTCTATGATTATGATGGCAAAGGGAAACAGAGGTCCTGCTGTCACGCAAGCATGTAAACAGCATGGCGGATTTTATTTAGGATCGATTGGAGGCCCGGCAGCACTGCTGGCTCAAGAAAATATTAGGAAAGTTGAGCTTTTAGAGTATCCAGAGCTAGGGATGGAGGCTATTTATAAAATTGAGGTCGAAGATTTTCCCGCTTTTATTTTGGTGGATGACAAAGGAAATGACTTTTATGCTCAAATTGGAGCGATGGCTAAAATAGAGTAGAGGTTTTAAATAGGAATGGCGCATATTATTTTCATTTTAGTTTTGATGCTTTCTACTTGTGTTTATGCACTTGAACCTCTAACAAAAGCAGTATTTCAAGAAAAAGACCTAAGTAGAAAAAGAATTGATGTTTCACTTACTCCTTTACAAAAATTTATTAAGCCAACTGACATCCAATTTGTGCCAGGACAACCCTGGAAAATGGTTGTCTTAGAACAAGCTGGCAAAATTTGGTGGGTGTCTCTTAAAGATTCCAGTAGAGGGTTAATCCTTTCGGTTTCTGTAGTAGTCGATGTAGAAATGGGCCTTTTGGGCATGGCGTTTCATCCAAAGTTTCCAAAAGTGCCAAAAATATACATCAACTATAATCCTAGACGTTCTCATGCAAGACAAACCCGGATTTCAGAATGGACATTAGATCCAATTCATCTAAAAACGATGTCTGCAAAATCAGAGCGAGTGCTTTTAACAATCAATCAGCCATCTCCGAATCATAAGGGTGGCCAGCTTGTGTTTGGCTCTGACGGGTATTTGTATATTGGGCTTGGAGATGGTGGCCCACCCAGAGGTGATCCACATAACAATGGTCAAAGATTAAATACATTGTTAGGTAAAATATTAAGAATTGATGTTAACGAAAAAGCACACGGCAAGCAATATAGTATCCCATCAACAAATCCTTTTATAAATCGTAGATATGAACTACCTGAAATTTGGGCACTGGGTTTTAGAAATCCATGGCGTATTAGTTTTGATCCTAAAGATCGTCTTATTGTGGCAGATGTTGGTGAAGTTCAAAGAGAAGAACTAGACATTGTGGAAGCCGGTAAAAATTATGGTTGGAGTATAAAAGAAGGACATGTGTGTTTTAAACCTACTAGGGATTGTGCATCACAGACTTTCGCAAGTCCGTGGCTAGAGTATGATCGTGTGGATGGTGGATGTGTTATTGGAGGCTATGTCTATACTGGAAATAAAATTACAGCTCTAAAGGGAAAATATATTTTTGGTGATTTTATATCGGGTCGTTTATGGGCGGTGTCGTTGCTAGTTAATGACAATAATTTACATAGATCTCCTGAACTGTATGCTTTAGGGAAGTGGCCTTGGCAGTTTTCTAGTTTTGGTCGGGATGCCGATGGTGAAATTTATGTTGCTGATTATACGTCGGGCATGATTTTTCGTGTAGATCCTTTTTAAATTTTAGATGTTGGTGTCTATACTACTGTTATTTTTTTATAAACATAACTGCTTGAATTTGTTGAATAAAAAAAAATAAACGGCACTCTAAAAACCACTAAACCTCTTTTGTCTTGCGAAGTGCGCTAATGAGACTTAAAGAAATAATATGCACAAAACTCCAAACTTTAAAGTTTATGAACCACCCACAAAAGGTGAAAAGATTGATTTTCAAAATGGAAAACTAAATGTCCCAAAAAATCCTATTATTCCATTTATCGAAGGAGATGGAACAGGACCAGATATTTGGAAGGCATCACAAACGGTCTTTGATGCAGCCGTCGAAAAAGCATATCACGGGGACCGCAAAATCGAATGGTTCGAAGTTTTTGCTGGAGAGAAAGCTTTTAAAAAATTTAACAACTGGCTACCCGAAGATACCTTAACAGCCTTAAGGTTTTATCAAGTTGCAATCAAAGGCCCGCTTACAACACCAATTGGAGGTGGGATTCGTTCTCTTAATGTAACTCTAAGACAAATGCTCGATCTCTACGTTTGTTTAAG
Source organism: Bdellovibrio sp. (assembly GCA_016213345.1). Taxonomy (GTDB): domain Bacteria; phylum Bdellovibrionota; class UBA1018; order UBA1018; family UBA1018; genus JACRAO01. The sequence continues at coordinate 4,834 of JACRAO010000035.1, forward strand.
ACCTATACAATATTTTCAGGGAGTACCGTCACCTGTAAAACATCCTGAAAAAGTAAATATGGTTATATTTCGCGAAAATACAGAAGATATTTATGCCGGTATCGAATATGAATCTGGTTCAGATAATAGTAAAAAGATTTTAAGTTTTTTGAAAGATACATTTCCAAAAGACTATGAAAAAATCAGATTTCCAGAAAACAGTGCAATTGGGATTAAACCTGTATCAAGAGAAGGAACTGAGAGATTAGTAAAAGCCGCTATCGAATACGCCATAATAAATAAACGCAAATCTGTAAATATTGTTCATAAAGGCAATATCATGAAATTTACCGAAGGTGGTTTTAGAACTTGGGGATATGCGTTAGCAGAAAAAGAGTTTGGATCAAAAGTTTATACCTGGGAAAAATGGGAAAAAACCAAGAAAGAAAAAGGCGAAGATCTAGCCAACCAAGAACAAAAAGAAGCCCTGGCACATGGAAAAATTCTCATTAAAGATTCGATTGCAGATATTACATTACAACAAGTTCTAACTCGCCCTGAAGAGTTTGATGTAATAGCGACTTTAAATTTAAATGGCGACTATTTGTCTGACGCATTGGCGGCTCAAGTGGGAGGTATTGGCATAGCTCCAGGTGGAAATATCAATTATATGACAGGTCACGCTGTATTTGAAGCAACACACGGGACAGCTCCAAAGTATGCCGCTCAAGACAAAGTAAATCCTGGATCTGTAATTTTATCTGGTGAGATGATGTTTCGTTTTTTAGGCTGGAACGAAGCAGCTGATCTTATCTTAAAAGGCATTAACGGAGCTATTGCTGCAAAAAAGGTCACTTACGATTTTGCGCGCTTAATGAAGCAAGAAGGATTTTCAGGAGTGAATGAAATTAAGTGTTCTGAGTTTGGGAAAGCCATTATTAACGAAATGTAATAATTTTGACTTGCTTTTACATAACGTGTTCAATATAAAAAGAAAAAAGGGGAAACTATGAAAATTATGAAATTTTTGACATTGCGTTTAATGTTGTCTGATGGAACTGCGATAGAAAACAATGGAGCAGTTCCTGATTATCCTTATACAATCACCATAGAAGACTATGTCAATGAATACAAAAATTATCAAAATGCTTATATTAAGAAATTATTAGAACTACTGCCTTGATATAAATTTTTTCCGAATTAACTTAAGCGCTTATTCCATAACTCCATTGAGTAAGAAATCAAATCTTAAACCTAGTGTAATGCCAGAAAATGCAGTTAAACTAGGAACCCAAGCGTATCCACTATTTAAACAAATTCGGACGGTTTTACCTAAAAGAAAATTTAATGCTACACTTGGTTCAAGCACAACTCCTCCACCAGTAGTAGCTGCTTGAAATCCTCCCGCCCCGCCTCCTAAAAGGCTAAGTTCGAGTTCTGCTTTTTTTGCAAATGAGTGAGTATATCCAACTAAAATGCCACCATAGCTAAAAGACCCAGCAGCACCGCCGCTTATTTGGCCAGTATAGCCTGCGCCTCCAACCGAAAAACTTTCGCTTTCATAGCTCATGTAGCGAGAACCAAAAAGCACTCCAATTGCTGCCGAGTTTTTGATCCCTTTTATTTCAGAAGATATACGAGATAGTCTTTGTGGGGATGAGTCAGCAGCAAGAGCAGATAGAGAAAAAATAATCAGAGCTACACCGAAAATAAATATAAAAACAACCGGTTTCCTATCCATGGATTTCATAACAATAAATTCCTTTCATTGTTTTTTTGAACTACTTTAGTTTAAAGTTTCTCATATATATATTTTTATTCAAGTATTTTTATATTGGTAACGTTTTATAATATAAAAACTGGGTAAATTTTGCCTAATGAAACACTATATCGAAAAACGCTCACCATAGGTCGGGCTATGCCTCGCATTTTTCTCAATCGGCTCCCAAATCTGCACGCCGATTGTCTAGTTTATTCATGGACAGATTCTTAGAATTTTGGGACAAAAAATCTCACGGCATTAATATTGTTTCCCTCTGAGAAAACTATATGGTTTCCATTTAGGAGACTGTTTTTTTCTAGCATCTTTAGTTGCAGTTAGATAGAACAACAGACATAACTATCTTGCTTTTTAAACACTAAAAAAGGAGAAATATTTATGTCCAATAAACGTTCAAAAATATCGGTCATAGGAGCTGGTTTTGTGGGTTCTACTTGTGCTCACTGGGCAGCATCAAAAGAACTTGGAGACGTTGTTCTTATTGATATTAACGGAGATATGGCCAAGGGAAAAGCACTAGATCTCTACGAAGCCTCACCGGTCGAAGGCTTTGATTCGAAAATCGAAGGCGGCAGTGATTATTCGTTAACTGCAAACTCAGATGTCGTCATCATCACCGCAGGACTTCCTAGAAAACCTGGCATGAGCCGGGACGATCTTCTTTCTACAAATGCAAAAATTGTAAAAGAATGCGCCACGCAAGCAGCAAAGTATTCGCCAAATTCAGTTTTAATAGTAGTGAGCAATCCTCTTGATGCCATGTGCCATGTGGCTTATAGAGCTTCTGGCTTTCCAAGAGAGAGGGTACTTGGGATGGCTGGTATTTTAGATGGTGCACGTTTTCGCAGTTTTATTGCCCTAGAGCTTGGAGTTAGTGTCGAAGATATTCAGGCCTTTTGTTTTGGTGGACATGGAGACACTATGGTTCCAATGCCTCGTTATGTAAGCGTTGGAGGCATTCCGCTTGAGCAACTTTTGAGCAAAGAAAAAATTACTGCCATTGTGGAGCGCACACGAAAAGGTGGCGGAGAGATTGTAAATTTACTTAAAACCGGTTCCGCTTATTATGCTCCAGCTGCAAGTGCCGTGCAAATGGCCGAAGCTATTATTCGCGATAAAAAGAGACTCTTGCCATGTGCAGTATTACTGCAAGGAGAATACGGAGTTAGAGATCTCTTTTGTGGAGTGCTTGCAAAAATAGGTTCAAAAGGCCTTGAGGGTGTTCCACTCTTGCAATTAAATCTCGAAGAAAAAGCTATGTTTGAGAAATCTGCCGCTGCAGTGAGAGAACTTGTCGAAGCAATGGTAAAACTTGGGGTGTAAACTACTCAGTTAACAGGAATCTGATAACAGGTAACAGTTACCGTTACCGTAACAGAAACTGTAACTGTTGCCTGTTAACCGTTGACTGATGACTGAGTTTCTTATAATTAAAAGACAGCATGAATATCCATGAGTATCAATCAAAAGAACTTTTAAAGAAATACAGAGTCCGTGTTCCTGAAGGAAAACTTATCGAAGAAGGTCTTGGAGATCTTGAAGAGCGCACACTCGCATCGGCAAAACAGCTTTTTCAAGAAAGAAAAAACCAGGTTTTTGTAGTAAAAGCGCAGATTCACGCTGGCGGCCGCGGTAAGGCTGGAGGAGTTCGGGTTTGCAAAAGTGTTACAGAAGTCAATCAAGCTACAAAAGAAATCATGGGAAAAATCTTAATAACGCCTCAAACTGGTCCACAAGGCAAAAAAGTACATAAAATCTGGATCGAAGAAGGCGTAGAAGTTGTAAAAGAGTTTTACTTGGGTGTTGTTTTAGATCGTGCGCTTTCGCAAGTAGTAATGATGGCATCTACTGAAGGGGGTATGGAAATCGAAGAAGTAGCCTCAAAACATCCTGAAAAAATTACTAAAGTTCCCATTGACCCGAGCTTGGGATTTCAATCATTTCATGGGAGAAAACTTGCAAGAGCTTTGAAATTAACTACAGAGCAAACAAAAGAGGCTATAGGTTTTTTCCGTGGGATTTATGAGTGCTACCAGTCCTGTGATTGTTCTCTTGTTGAAATTAATCCAATGGTTCTTACAAAAGAGGGGCATCTTTTAGCGCTGGATGCAAAACTTAATTTTGATGATAACGGGCTTTTTAGACACCCTGATATTTTAGAACTAAGAGACATTCAGGAGGAGAACCCACAAGATGTTGAGGCCTCTAAACATGATCTTTCGTACATTGCTTTGGATGGAAACATTGGTTGTTTAGTCAATGGTGCAGGTCTTGCCATGGCAACTATGGATATCATAAAACTCCACGGTGGATCTCCTGCTAATTTTTTAGATGTGGGTGGGAGCGCTTCGAAAGATCAAGTTACGCAAGCATTTAAAATCATTTTAAAAGATTCAAAGGTCAAAGCTATTTTGGTTAATATATTTGGCGGTATCATGAGATGCGATGTAATAGCAGAAGGTATTGTATCTGCTGCTAATGAAGTTAATTTGAATGTGCCATTAGTAGTTCGATTGCAAGGTACAAATGTAGAAAAAGGACGGCACATTCTAGCTTCTTCTAGTCTAAAAATTATTTCTGCAGAAGAATTAACTGATGCTGCCGAGAAGGTTGTGTCAGCTATTCGTGCTAAATAAAAAGGTAATATATGTCTATTTGGATAGGAAGTGAAACTAAAGTTATAGTTCAAGGTATTACCGGTTCTCAGGGAAGTTTTCATGCAAAGGGATGTGCAGCATATGGAACCAAAATTGTTGGCGGAGTTACTCCTGGCAAAGGAGGGCATGGTGGAGGTGGGCAAATACATGAGGGTTTTCCGGTTTTTGATACAGTAGAAGAAGCTGTAAAAGTAACTGGTGCTAACGTATCTTTGATCTCTGTGCCTCCAATGTTTGCTAGTGACGCGATTTGTGAAGCCGCAGATGCTGGGATTTCTCTGGTTGTTTGTATTACAGAGGGTATTCCGGTTAGAGACATGGTTAATACAAAACGTTTTTTAGCTTCTACTAAGACACGTCTAATTGGTCCTAATTGCCCAGGTATTATTACACCAGAAAAATGTAAAATTGGCATTATGCCAGGGCATATTCATAAATCTGGAAACATTGGAGTAGTGTCCAGATCTGGAACTTTGACTTACGAAGCAGTGCATCAATTAACGAAGCTTGGTATTGGGCAAAGCACTTGTGTTGGGATTGGGGGAGACCCCATACCTGGAACAAATTTTATAGAAGTGCTTGAGGCGTTTAATAAAGATCCAGACACACACGGAGTAGTTCTTATTGGTGAGATTGGTGGCACTGCTGAGCAAGAAGCAGCTCAATATATTAAAAAGGAATTTAAGAAGCATATTATAGGTTTTATTGCAGGTGCAACTGCTCCTAAAGGAAAAAGAATGGGACATGCAGGTGCTATAATTTCTGGAAGTCGTGGCACAGCAGAGGAAAAATTTCAGGCCTTAGAGGCAGCAGGTGTAAAAATATCTAGAAGTCCAGCCGATTTGGGTATAACAATGTCAAAGGTGTTGGGGGTTTAAGAATTTTAGAGAGAAATTTTATGGAGATTTTTTATTATGGCAATTGAAAGAACTTTAGCAATTATCAAACCAAATGGAGTCGAAAAAAATGTAGTAGGGGAGATTATATCTCGTATTGAAGCCAAAGGGCTTAGGATTGTGGGTGCTCGTTTTGTTCAATTGTCTAGAGAAAAAGCAGAAGGGTTTTATATAGAGCATAAAGATAAGACTTTTTTTCAAGGCCTAGTGCATTTTATGACTGGTTATCCGGTGTTTTTACTTTGCTTAGAGGGAGAAAATGCAGTTTTTCTTTGGCGCGAAATTATGGGACCAACAGATCCAGCAAAAGCCGCACCTGGGACTATTCGTAAAGATTTTGGAGATAATATCGAAGCAAATGCTGTTCATGGCTCAGACAGCTTGAAATCCGCAGAAAGAGAAGTTGCTTATTTTTTTGATAAATCTCAGTTATATAATAGATTTTAATGTCGCTTAAAATAGCAATTTCTCAACTTGATCCAGTAGTAGGTGCATTTGAACAAAATGTAAAAAAAATTAAGGAAGCTTATAAGCGTGCTTGTGCAAAAGAAGCAGATTTGCTCTTAACGCCAGAGTTAAGCATATGTGGCTACCCACCTCACGATCTCATGGATCGCCCTGAAATTTTTGATAGAAATGAAAAAGCTCTAGAAGATTTGCAAGCCATAACTTTAGGCAAATCTTGCGCGCTGGTTGTTGGGCATGTGGCTCATAATCCTTTAGAACAAGGACGAGCTGCGCAAAACGTAGTTACAGTTTTAGAGAGTGGCAAAAAAATTTTTAGACAAGCAAAAATGTTATTGCCAACTTACGATGTTTTTGACGAAGCTCGTTACTTTGAACCTGCAAAACAGAGTTCAATTTGGGAGTGGAGAGGAGAAAAAATAGCCCTAGCTATTTGTGAAGATCTTTGGGCTCATGATCCCTCTTTTGGAAGACGGCTTTATGGCTATGATCCAATTGATCAATATAGAGAGGCTCAAGTTACATTAGCTATTTCTTTATCTGCCAGTCCATATGAATGGGGCAAAAGAGAGCGACGCGAGAAAATTCATCAGGAAGTTGTACATGTTTTAAATGCGCCTCTAATTTACGTTAATCAAGTGGGTGCAACAGATGAAATTTTATTTGATGGGGGTTCTTTTGCTTTAAACCATGCTCAAGAATGTGTGGGTAGACTGCCATTGTTTCGCACTTCTTTTGGCATTTTAGAGGTTTCAAAAACTAAACTTAAATGGTTAAATCCCAGTGTCGAAGGTAGAGAAGACGTTTTGCCTTCTGAATTGGAGATTTTATTTAGGGCTTTAGTTACAGGGATTAGAGAATATTTTTTAAGAACTGGTTTTAAGACGGCAGTGATTGGATTAAGTGGTGGGATTGATTCGTCAGTGGTTGCTGTGCTTGCAGCGCAGGCATTGGGAGCAAAAAATGTAATAGGTGTTGCGATGCCTAGCCAATATTCATCTAGTCATAGTATTGAAGACGCAGAAATTTTAGCAAAAAATTTAGGTTTGCAGTTTTATGTAAAGCCTATAAAGTTTTTGTTTTCGCAGATACAAAGAGAACTCTCCGATGGTTTGAGTGGTGGCTTAATTCCTATAGCATTAGAGAATATACAGTCTAGGTTGAGAGGGCTGATATTAATGGGAATTGCTAATAATTTTCAAGCCTTAGTTTTAACCACAGGCAATAAATCAGAATTAGCTACAGGATATTGCACTCTTTATGGAGATATGGTGGGAGCTATTGCTCCTATTGGAGATATTTTTAAAACTAAGGTGTATGAGCTGGCTCAGCACATGAATCAAGTCTTAGGTGATCCTATTCCACAAAGGTGTTTAACTAGGCCACCTTCGGCAGAGCTTAGACCAAACCAAACTGATCAAGATACATTGCCTCCTTATAAACCCCTAGATGAGCTTTTAGAGGGATATATTGAAACTATGGCACAAGTTAGTGAACTAGAAAAAGAACTAGACGCATCGCCTATAGTCAAAAGGCGAGGATGGGTTCGTGAAGTTTTGAAGCTTATTGAAGTAAATGAGTTTAAGCGCAGGCAAGCTGCCCCTGTTTTAAAAGTTAGCCATAAGGCTTTTGGAATAGGCAGAAGAATTCCTATAGCAAAAATTTGGGATCAGTGATAACACTTCATCTTAGATGGGTATGGTTTTCAATAAATAAATAATGGAGAAAGGGATGAATCACCAGATGAATAAAATGATGAATCACCGAATGAATCAGGTGATGAAAGTAGTAAATGGAGAGATTAAAAAAGTAGTCAGTAGAGTCAAAGCTGCGCAAGCTCCTTTGCAGGCGTTGTTAAAAAATAAAACATGGGTAGAAGAAGCAAGAAAATATGTTGAAAAACAGGGGCAAGAAGTAAAAAAACTTTTGTCCTCAGATGTGGGCAAAGTAAAAGAATTTTTAGAAAAAGAAAGAAAAGAATTATCCAAATTTCAGAAGCAAATTCCTGTAGAGGTCAAAAAGATTAAAAAGTTTGTTTCTGATCAAAAAAGAGAATTTGAAAAAATTCTATCCAATGTAAAAAAGACTGGGCGATTTAAGTTGCCCACAACTCTTCGTAAAACCGAGAAGAGTAAAAAAAAGGTAAGCGCTGCTTCTCTAAAAAAAGAAGGGACAGTGGGTGAGTCTAGAGTAATGAGTGAGTCTAGAGTAACGAGTGAGTCTAGAGTAAAATGAATCTAGAATTACCAGAATTAAATGCATTTAGAGTTAAAAGCTAACTAATGACGCCGTTTGTTCCACCCAGTCCTTCGAGTCCCTTTAGGCCAAAACCACCGTTCAAGCCTAGAAGTGGTTTTCAGAGTTTTGATAAAGATGAGCATAGGATTAATGAGCGTATCCGTGTGCCACAGGTGCGTTTGATTGATGAAAAAGGGCATCAAGTTGGAGTTGTACAAACTTATCAGGCTTTGCAAATGGCCAGGGAAAGAGGCTTAGATTTGATGGAAGTTGCTCCCGAGGCTCGCCCGCCTGTTTGTAAAATTTGTGATTATGGTAAATTTAAATATGAAAAAAAGAAAAAAGAGCAACAAGCCAGAAAAAAACAAACAGTTATTAAAGTAAAAGAAATTCAACTCCGCCCGCAAATAGAAGATCATGATTTAGAATATAAGTTTAAAAGTGTGAAACAATTTTTAGTGGATGGTGATAAAGCAAAAATTATCATTATGTTTAAGGGTCGAGAAGTTGCTTATGTAGATCAAGGTTATAAAATCATGAACAGGCTAATAGAGCAGATTAAAGATTTTGCAACAATCGAATCTTTTCCCAAGATGGATGGTAAAAAAATGATTATGGTTTTAGCTCCTGGTGCCGGTAATAAAAGTGTCAGTATTAAAAAGCCTCCAGAACCTAGTGTGGTTGCACCAGCTAAGTGACATATAATGGGGGAAAGTGAATATTGATTCCGTATATACAAATTCCTGCAATAAACCTCATAGGCCCACTTAAGCTTCAGCCATTTGGTGTTCTTGTCGTTACTGGTGTGCTTTTGGGAGCCTGGCTTTTTCAAAAACGAGCAAAAGAAGTTAATATTTCTGAAGTTTGTATATACAATACTCTTTGGTGGTTACTTTTTCCAGGGTTCATTGCGGCACATATTGTCGAAGTTTTATTTTATAAACCAGAAGCTTTTACTAGGGATGGCTTATTAGCCCTAATCAAATTTTGGGATGGCATTAGCTCAGTAGGAGGACTATTGGGTGCCATGCTTGGTCTATGTTATTACTTTTTAATACAATTAAAAAGAACGTGGTGGGTAGAAGCTGATTTATTCGTGCAGAGTCTTATTTTGGGTTGGATTTTTGGACGGCTTGGATGTGCAATTACACATGATCATCCGGGTAGACACACGGATTTTTTTCTGGCGGTGAGATATCCTGACGGTCCAAGACATGATTTGGGATTTTATGAATTTTTGTTTACGCTTTTTATTTTATTTCCATTAAGCATTTGGCTTTACAAAAAAAATCCCAAACCAGGTGTGATTGCCATGGTTTTATCCGCAATTTATGCATTTGTGAGATTTTTTCTAGATTTTTTGAGAGTTGATGGTGTGGATATGCGTTACTGGAATTTAACGCCTGCTCAATATGGATGCATAATACTTATGGCTTTTTGTGTGTATTTTTTCTACACCTTACGGTTTCGGCATAACAATAACTCGTGAGTTGCGTCCATCTACAATGAAAAAGAGATTTCCAGTTATGAACACTTGTTCTGGGTTATATAAATTTTCAGCTCCTATTGCGGCAATGTTGCTAGTTAGGTTTTGTTGACCGAAGACAGAATCTGCAGCCGTTTTATTTGCTGTTGGGATAGAGTTCCATATTAAAACTCTATTATTGTTTTCGTCAGCAACAAATAAACGCGTTCCATCGCTAAAGACACTAAAGGGAGCATAGAGAGAACTGGCGCTGAGTCCACCATTGTTTAGTGTGCTTGTTGTAAAAAGGGTTTGACCGAGCGCCACATCTGCAGCTTGGCCGTTGCTCAAACTTAGAGTATTCCAAATCAGAACGCGATTATTGAAAATATCGGCTACATAGAGGTGAGAGGAGTCTGTA
>JACRAO010000005.1 GCA_016213345.1 Bdellovibrio sp.
GATAAAAAATGGATTTTACCAGCACTGTTTTTACCACAAAATTTTGATCACATATTTGCCGCATGGCTTGAAGAAAAAAAACTAAAACAGTGTCGTATAGCCGAAACTGAAAAATATGCTCATGTGACTTATTTTTTTAATGGTGGCAAAGAAAAACCTTTTGCATCAGAAGACAGAGTACTGATCCAATCACCAAAAGAAGTTCCCACGTATGATTTGAAACCAGAAATGAGTGCCTATCAGGTTGCCGAAGAAGCCATAAAACGACTTCAGTCCAAAAACTATGATTTCATGCTTATCAATTTTGCTAATGCCGATATAGTTGGACATACCGGAAATTATGAAGCCACCATAAAAGCCATCGAAGCATTGGATAAATGTCTAGAAACAGTCATTAGCAATGCCACCACTACCGGTATGCATGTGCTTTTGACAGCGGATCACGGAAACGCAGAAGAAATGCGTGATAAAAATGGCGCAATACATACTCAGCATACTTTGAACCCGGTGCCTGCTATTTGGATTTCTCCACTTTCGGAAAATGCCCCAAAAAGGCAAATCAAAGCCTTAAAAGACGGCTCACTAAGTGACATCATGCCCACTCTTTGCACGTTAATGGGGCTGCCAATCCCTAACGAAGTTACAGGAAAAAGCCTGCTATAAGCATTACATTTTCTTAACTAGTGCACTTTAACCGCCATCATACGGCACATCAGTGGTGTGATCTTCTTTGTCCTCAACTACTTGTGGATTTTTTTCTATCTTTGCTTTTGTGTGCAGTTTTTTCAAAAATGCCTGGTTCAGTGCTTGCAGCTTTTTATATGTTATTTTGCGGGTAAGCTCTTGCTTCTCTGCGTCTAACTTTGATAAATCAGGATTTTCAGACTCACTCACTATAGCCACCAAGGTACCAGTGGGCAGTTGATATTTCTTCGCACTTCCACCCTTAGATGGCTCCAAAATAGAATCTTTATTAAATGCGTCTGCCAGTAAAGAAGTAGCCATACCAATTGCCGGAATATACGGTGCGTCCCTTTTGATCAATCCGGTCCTCTGAACTTCAATATTATACTGCTTAAGCAGTGCATTTATTTTTTCATCTTCTTTATTTATTTTCTTTGCGGGAGCTTTTTCTTTCTTTGCACTAACTGGTTCTTTGTCTGGGAGCTTGGGGTCTGGCTTTAATAAACCAATCACTTGATCAGCAAGTTGATTATTAAGCTTTTGGATTTCTTCTGTTTTCCCTGATGCTAAGATTTCTTCTGCTATTTTTTCTTTCACTAGGTCAAATGAAATATTTTTATAATCTTTTTCTTTTTTAGAATCATATTGGGTTTTAGCTAGATTCATTTTTTTAGAATCTTCTAAAAATTTTTTAACTTCTTCCGGGTTTATTTTAATTACTTTTCTAGCCGCTTCAGGAGTAAACAAAACATACTTTATATTTCTGCGATTATGGTCATTAACGAATTCTGTTTTGAGTTCGCTATCAGATGCATGCACATTGTTTTTCAAATAATCATTTAAACTTTGCAAGGACAGATCCTCTTGCATCATTCTTTCGAACCCTGAAGGAGTGTATCGGTTGGCTTCTAATACTGCTTTATACAAGCCAAAATCAAATCTTCCATCTTTTTGAAAAACATTGAGTTCCTGTATTTTCTCTCTCATTTCTTCTTTGCTAGCTATAAACCCAAGCTTTTTAGCCTCCTGTGTCATGAGTTTTCGATTTACCAACTCATTGAAAACGCTTTCTTTAATGTGAAAAGCCTTAAGCTGTTCTTCGGTTATCTTATCGCCTGCAATTTTTTTAAAAAACTCAAGTCTTTGGTTTAGTGCTCTATTGAATTCTGCCAGCGAAATCGCATCTCCATTGACTATACCCGCCACAGCTCCTTGATGAAGCCCTCGAGTTGATTTGGGCCTAAAGATCCCATAAAAAGCAAACACAAAGGCAATAAAACCGATAATGATACTAATAATAACTCGTCCAAATTTGGCACGGATCCACTCAAGCATTTGATTTCCTTTCGTATTAAGTTTAATGTCTTATCAATGTTTAAATACATTAAAGAATACAGATTTTACATCATTTTATTTTTCTTTATTTTAATTCCTATCTTAGCAATAGATACCTCAACTCGTTCGCCTAGGGAATACCGTATTTATGACAAGATTGTTCTCACTTTTACAGCTCCTATTCAGAATCTAATGAGTTGGTCTTTGGATTTGGTTGTATCAGGCTTTCAAAACTATGTTTATTTATGGAATGTCAGAAAAGACAACTATGGTTTACTAGACGAAAATCGAAAACTCCTCAATGTAATTTCAGAACAAAAAGAACTCTTATTAGAAAATGAACGTTTTAGAAAACTCCTAAATTTTCAAGAAAAACACAGTATTGAGTCCATTGCTGCCCGCGTGATTGCAAAAGATGTCTCTACCGAATTTAGAGCAATACGCATTAACAGAGGAGAAAATTCGGGTATTAAAAAGGACATGGCAGTTGTTACAAACGAAGGGATAGTGGGGCGTATTTTCAGGACCACTTTGAGCACAAGTGACGTTCTTATTATTTTAGACCCCCAGTCTGCTGTAGACGCCATTGATGAGCGCTCCAGGACACGGGGAGTGGTAGAAGGCCTAACAGACGAAGCTTGTGTTTTACGTTTCATATTGAGAACCGATGATATACAGCCAGGGGATGTTTTTATTTCCAGTGGGTTGGGAGGTATTTTTCCAAAAGGAATTCCTATTGGTGTGGCAAGTAAAGTTAGTAAAAAATCCTATGGGATTTCTCAAGATGTGGAAATAGAGTCAAGTGTGGATTTCTCTAAACTAGAGGAGGTTTTAGTAGTGCTACGTGCAGAAACGGTTTTAGATAAAAATAAAAAATAATTATGATTAAAATAATTTTAAAGACTGCTAATCCTATAGCCATAATTATTATGAGTATAATTGCGATAGCCCTGCAAACCTCGATTTTTAAGTTTTATCCTTTAAATTATTTACAACCAGACATGGTTCTTTTAGTAATTATCTGGTGTTCACTGAACCGTAACTTTACAGAGGGCGGCATATTAGCGCTTATTTTAGCCAACATTACAGAACTCCATAGTGCAGCGCCGCAGGGGGTTTTTTTGATCGCCTACATGAGTCTTTATCTGACAGTAAGAGCTTTGTCGTATTGGTTAGTGATTAAGGACTTAACAGCAATGGTGCTATTGACTCTGGGTGCTTCGATTTTTTGGAAAGGTATTTGCTTATTGACTGTGTATTTATTAGGTTTTGGACAAAATTTATGGAGACACAGCCTGGTTTTACTACTCCCGGGAGCCATCATGGCTGGAGTGCTTTCGATTTGGATTTACAGATTTTTAATTTGGTTTGATAAAATTACTTATACAGACAACAAAACAAAAAATATTTTA
>JACRAO010000028.1 GCA_016213345.1 Bdellovibrio sp.
ACGAGAGCTTGCCGGTTTTGCGCAGTTAAAACTGCAAGGCAGCCTCCACCATTGGATTCAGAAGAGCCAGAGAGTGTCGCAGAAAGTGTTGTGAGTTTAGGACTTAAGTATGTGGTGTTCACCTCCGTAGATCGAGATGATTTGCCAGACGGCGGGGCAACACATTTTGCAAAAACAATACAAGCCATTAAAAAGCGAAATTCTGAAATTATAGTAGAAGCTTTAGTCCCGGATTTTAAAGGCGATACGAAAGCCGTCTCTATAGTGGTTGATTCAGGTGTAGATGTGTATGCTCATAATATTGAAACAGTGAGAGGACTTCAGAAACGGGTGCGGGATCCCAGAGCTGGTTATGAACAGTCTTTAAAAACGCTTTTAGAAGCAAAAAAACATGCGCGCGCTCGAAAGCTGATAACTAAGAGTTCTATTATGTTGGGTTTGGGAGAAGAGTTGAGTGAACTTGAAGAAGCTTTTCAAGATTTAAGGGACTATGGGGTAGATGTTTTAACTTTAGGCCAGTATTTAAGACCGTCGCTTATGCATTTACCTGTTGAGAGATATTTAACACCAGAAGAGTTTACCAGGCTTGGTGAAAGAGCTAAATCATATGGTTTTTTGTATGTGGCTTCGGGGCCTATGGTAAGATCAAGTTATCGAGCTGGTGAGTTTTTTATAAAAAATATACTACTTAAGGAGAGTCAAAATGCATTTTAAATTACCTGAACTTGGCGAAGGTGTTCATGAGGGAGAATTGGTCGCTTGGAAAACCAAAGCCGGTGACACCGTAAAGCATGATCAAATTTTATTTGAAATCATGACAGACAAAGCCACTGTGGAGTTTCCATCGCCTTTTGATGGAAAAATTATCGAGCTTTTAGCAAAAGAAGGCCAAATAATTAAAGTCGGTCAAGAAATAATAAATTATGACTTATTTGGTGCTAAAACCCAAAGTGAACAAAAATATGCGGTTAAAATACAAGAAATAAATACTAAGCAATCAGCCGTAGTTTTACCAGTCTCTTCTCCAGTCTCTTATGGGTTATCAACTGGTTCAGCTAGGGTTTTGGCTTCGCCTTCTACTCGGCGATTGGCAAGAGAATCTGGTGTAGATCTAGCAAAAATTTCAGGTTCCGGACCTCATGGACGTGTGCTGCAAGAGGATATTAAAAAAACTTTAACACCCAACGTAGTAGGCAAGGAAGAAAGAGTGCCATGGCGTGGTCTTAGAAAAAAAATCGCAGAAAAAATGCGCTTATCAAAAGATAAAGCAGCGCATTTTACTTATGTAGAAGAAGCAGATGTCTCAGAATTAGTTAAATTAAGAGATCAAGCTAAAATAGTTGGTAAAGAAAAGGGAATCAGAGTTACTTATTTGCCGTTTATTATGAAATTTATGGTAGATGCACTGAAAAAATTTCCAATTTTAAATTCGACTTTAGATGAAGAAAAAGGGGAGTTGGTTTATAAGCATTATTACAATATAGGTTTGTCGATCCAGACAGATGAAGGTCTTATGGCTCCTGTGATTAAGGGAGTAGAGCACCTCGGTATCTTTCAACTCGCAAAGGCCATAGAGGACTTGGTGGAGAGAGCAAGAAAAAAACAGCTTAAGCTTGAAGACTTTCAGGGTGGGACAATTACGATAACAAATGCCGGATCTATTGGAGGACTTTTTGCAACACCCATAATTAATTATCCTGAGGTTGCGATTTTAGGATTTAATAAAATTTCTAAAAAACCTGTTGTGAAAAATATTCATGGGCACCACGGGATTGTTATTTGTGATTGGACGTATTTTTCTATTTCGCTGGATCATAGGATTGTAGATGGTGCAGTAGGCGCAGAGTTTATGAAAGAATTTATACACAACGTCGAAAATCCAAGTATCTTATTATTGGAATAGTTATAGTTTTTTTAAGTTCGTTTTTATAAATGGCGACATATTGTTCCTAAAAATGTGACAAAAACTGTAAAAACAAGACAAAAATGCTCTTATGAAAATTTTAAATAATAAAGGACACATTAACCGGTTTTTAAAGTTAATTTTTTTTAAAAAGATAAGCGATAATCTTTTGTATAGGAGCATATTAAAATGAAAGAATTTAAAAAATTGTTATTTGTGTTTATGTTTCTTATTGGAAACATACTTACAGCTTATGGATCTGTATCGCCAAATATAAGTGAGCATAGCTGTTTTAAATGTCACGAAGAGGAAGTAACCTCGTTTTCACAGAGTCATCATTTTAAAGCTTGGTCAAATCGTGAAAAAGAAAGTGGTACGAAATACCGATTGCGATACTTGCCATGGATCTGGAGATCAACACAGAAAAGATGAAACAATAGCGTCTATTGTAAGTTTTACTAAAAAATCCACTCAGGATGTACAGGAATTAAATAAAAAATGTTTGAGCTGTCACAACACAACACCAAAAGTTTCATTTTGGAAAAATAGTAAACATAACTTAAATCAAGTTAGCTGTGCTTCTTGTCACCGTATGCATGGGGGCGCAGCATCAGTAAAACCAAAGCCAGAAACCTGTTTTGCGTGTCATAAAGATGTCCAAGCACAAGTCAAAAAACTTTCGCATCATCCAATTATGGAAGGCAAAGTAAGCTGTAGCGATTGTCACAATCCACACGGTGAGTTGTCGCATGGCAATTTGGTGGCTGGTACTGTAAATCAGGTTTGCTACAAATGCCACGCTGATAAACGAGGTCCTTTTGTGTGGGAACACCCACCGGTTGAAGAAAACTGTCTGATCTGTCATGAATCACATGGCGCACCACACGCTAAACTTTTGAGAGAGAGAGTTCCTAATCTTTGTCAAGATTGCCATGATTGGAGTAGGCATCCTGGAACAATTTATGATAACCAGGGAGGTTTTTTGGGTGGAGCAAAAGCAACAAATCGATTCTTGGCGCGTTCATGTAATAACTGCCATAGCAAAATTCATGGCAGTTATGGAGCCGTAAATCCTGCAAATTTATATAATTCAGCTAAACACTTTGTAAGGTAAATGGGGTGAATGAATATGACTATTATAAAAATAAAAAAACCGTATAGCTTGTCGTTTTTGATAATTGGTATTTTTCTGTTGTCTGTGGTTGGAAATACCGAGTTCCAGCTTGGTACATATGATCTGTCTGGTAAAATTGATCTAGGAGGAAGACTTCAAAATATTTCAGATCCTAGTGCCAAGTTTGGAGAGTATTTAAATTATAACCAAGGTTTTTTTGGTGGAGCGGAAGCATCTCTTGAAAAAGATGCATATCACCTTGATTTTACGGCTTATGATATAGGTCGAAGTGATCAATCTTATGTGCTGCGTGGTGGAAGGTATGAGTTTTTTAAATATAAGCTGTTCTATTGCGCCAAACAATGATTATATCAAATTTGGTGCTCAAACTACTATTTCGGAACTGCCGTTTGACTCTACATTTTCCGCAAAGGGAGACATTGCGACATTAAAAAATAGTATTGTTTTGCAAGACTCAATATTAAATGTCGTAAGTGGAACTGCGGCTACTTCGCCAACTTATTCGACAGTAACACTTGGACTCAATGTTGCGGATAAGACTTATAAGGGAAAACTTCAATACAGCACTGCTTCATTTTCCTTAAACTCAAAACCACTTTCAAAGTTGGATTCTAAAATTTATTATTCTTTTATATCCAAAAAAAACACCTCAGATATTGTTCAATACACTTATGGCGGTAAAACAGAAGAGAGTGAACTGTTTGGTTACCGCAAGCAATATACAGGAGTCGATCTTGTGTATAAGTTACCATTTAAAACTAAAGTCTTGGGAGGGTTTGAGTATTATCAGTCCTATTGATGGAAAATTGGATACAAAAAATTACAATTGGTCAAGCGTTGTGAAAGATTATAACTGGGCAT
The DNA here is from genome assembly GCA_016213345.1 of Bdellovibrio sp. Lineage (GTDB taxonomy): Bacteria > Bdellovibrionota > UBA1018 > UBA1018 > UBA1018 > JACRAO01. The sequence goes on from JACRAO010000028.1 coordinate 3,900, forward strand.
ATGGAGTAGGGTTTGAATTTCCTGTGATTAAAAATAAATTAGATTTTTCAACTTCTGTGCAACAAGTGGTTTCTAATGGCGGTGCAGAGTTTTCTTTACAACCAGGTATTCCTGCTCCTGGAGTAACGGTTCAAGACATTGCTTTTTATGATGATTACCGGATCAGTCGAATTGATCTGAAACTGAATTATAAAGCAATCAAATCTTTAGATACAACTTTAGGATTTATTTGGGCCAAGCAACAGTTTGATAGTGCTCAATATGATGACTATGCATTGATTGGGACTTCAAAAAACTTTATTTTATCTGGCGCATATGAAGATAATGATTACATTGCACGGGTGGCCTACGTGACTGCGTCGTATCATTTTTAAACTTTTTGCCTGGTC
>JACRAO010000029.1 GCA_016213345.1 Bdellovibrio sp.
GCCTGGTCTAGTATATAGATAGTTGTTAGGTAGTACATATAGTGAAAGTTTTATATATTATGATGTCCGTTGCCAAGCAGGCTTAAAAATTCTTGTCTAGTTGCTGGGTTTGAGCGAAACACTCCAAGCATCGAACTTGTGATAGTGTAACTCTGTTGCTTTTCTACTCCTCTCATCATCATACAGAGATGAAAAGCTTCGATAATTACTGCAACTCCCAGTGGATTTATAATTTTCATTAAAGTTTCTGCAATTTGAGAGGTCAATCTTTCTTGTAGTTGCAAACGTCTGGCAAATGCATCTACAATTCTTGGAACTTTTGAAAGGCCAAGAATTTTGCCATTGGGTATATATGCTACGTGTGCCTTGCCATAAAAAGGCAGTAAATGATGTTCACAAAGTGAAAAAAGTTCTATATCCCTTATGATAACGATTTCACTTAATTTTTCATGAAAAATAGCTTTGCCAACCAGTTTTTTGAAATCAACATTGTATCCAGAGGTTAAAAATTGGAAAGTTTCTGCAAATCGTTTGGGAGTTCGTATTAAACCTTCTCGTTTAGTGTTTTCACCAATGAGATCAATAATAGAAGTAATATTTTTCATTAATGCCTGTTGTATTGGGTTTTGCTTTTTTTGTAGATGTTCTGGCATAATTACTTTATATATTACAATCAGTAGTTATATAAAGGATAAAAAATATGGCTGACAAAAAAGCAATTCCAGGTGTTTCTAATATTATTGCGGTTTCTAGCGGTAAGGGAGGAGTTGGTAAAAGCACAGTTGCAGTAAACCTGGCTTGTGCCTTGAAGTTAAGTGGTGCACGGGTTGGTCTTATGGACGCTGATGTGTACGGCCCAAATATCCCCACAATGATGGGGGTATCTGAACAACCAAAATTGAAAGTAGCAAATGAAGAAATACTTATTCCTCCACAAAACTACGGGATCAAAGTCATGTCTATGGGGTTTTTGATTAAGGCCGATCAGCCCCTGATTTGGCGAGGTCCTATGCTTCATAGCGTAGTAAATCAGTTTTGTTATAATGTTGATTGGGGAACATTGGATTATTTGATTGTCGATATGCCTCCTGGTACTGGAGATGTACAATTATCGTTAGCACAATTGGTGCCAGTAGCAGGGGCTCTGTTAGTCACCACTCCTCAAGAAGTTTCTATGCAGGATGTGAGAAAAGCCTTTTATATGTTCGAAAAAGTTCATATTCCAGTATTAGGTGTTGTAGAGAATATGAGTTATTTTGTGTGCGATGGTTGCCAAAAAAAACATTACATTTTTGGCAAAGGTGGAGGCACGGATTTAGCTGAAAAACTAAGACGTAAATTATTAGCAGAAATTCCTATGCAAAATTCAGTTTGTGAGAGTGGTGATTGTGGCAAGCCTATTACCATGCAAGATCCAACATCACTTGTTTCTAGTGCATATCAAGAATTAGCTAAAACTGTTATTCATCAAGTGGCCGAATTGAGCTCTGAAGATACAATTGATCCTTCGCAAATAGTGCAAATCGAGAAATTTTATTAATACATATGCACGAGATCACTATAGTTATTCCTGTGTTTAATCAGGCTTATTTAACAGAGCGTTGTTTGAATTCTCTTTTAGAAAACTCAAAATATACCAATGAACTTATTGTTATCAATAATAATTCTAGTGATAACACATCAGAAGTATTAAAAAATTTTGAAATTCAATTTTCTAGGCATAGCTGGAAAATGAGTGTAATTACTAATCAAGGCAATGTAGGTTTTGGTAGAGCTATAAATCAGGGTGTGAAGGCTTGCAATAAAAAGTATGTGGCTATTTTAAACAATGACATATGGTTAATGCCGAAATGGGACCAGGTTTTATTAACTCGTCTTACAGAGTTGGGTGCCGATATGATTGGACCATATTATGACGAAACCCCGTTTGATCCTATAGAAACACCAAAAGAAGCCCAGACTTTTATTGAAAGAAATGCGGGTAAATGTAATAAAAATTGGGTGTCAATTTTGATGTTTTTTAAGCGTGAGCTATTTCACTCAATTGGCGAGTTTGATGAGAGGTTTTTTGTAACTTACGAAGATACGGATTTTAGAGAGCGAATGGATAGAGCTGGGAAAAAATACTTTCAAGTTGGAGATTGTTATATTTGGCATTTATCAAAAGGTACCAGAAATACGCAAAATCTGCCTACAAACTATGAACAAGAAGGTTTACGCCTTTTCATTGACAAATGGAAATTTGACCCAAGAATTAGGGAACAGGGCTTTGACGCGAGATTAAAAAGAAGATGGAGCAAAATAAAAAATAAAATGGGGTATTTTTAATTTATAGCTAGCGCTGTTCCATTTGGCAAAACTTTGGTGGTTGGTCTGACACTGGTGAGAGTTTGAAAAGTGGATAAATACCATAGCCAATACTCAATATAGTTAAGCTAATTAAGATAATTTTATTTGTTATTTTCAGAAGTGTTAAACTGCCTAAAATTGCAATCGGAATTGAAAATGGTAAAAAATAATAATCATGCACAAAGTTTCCTTGTCTAATGACAATCCACGAAACAAGAAAAGAAAAACTCCAAAGTAATAAAAATTTTTCTTCACGAGTATAGATGTGTTTCTTTTTTAACCAGGAAAACAGGTATAACAAAAATCCTATAAATAAAATCCAACCAACACCTTTTGATGCGGACCACGTAAAAAATCTAATCCAAAACCTTGGTTCTATTAATAGCAATAATTGACCAGAGTGTCGATTTTCTAAAAAATGTTCAAATATAAATGGATTCGGTATTTCTAAACTGGAGATTGCTGTAAGCCATAGTACAAAAGGCGATGCTATTATTATAAGGCTTGCAAAAAAAAACCAGGGCTTTTTGATGTGATCAAAAAAATAAGAAAAACTTAAAAAAGCCAGTGCAGGGATAAAAATAACAGCTTTTGTTGTAACTGCTAAAGTTAAAAATAAAATACATAAAAAATGTTTTCGTTTTAATAAAAATACAGCAGCAAACACTAACCAAGCACAAGCCATAAGATCAGGCATGTGTTGAATACTGTAGCGCAAAAGCACAGGTGTAAGGCTAGTTAAAAAAAAGATAGCAACCGATTGCTTCCCAGATAATAATTTTAACTCTTTTAAAGGAAATAGAAGTCCTATTTCTTTCAAAAGAAATAATATTCCAATAAGAAGTAATAAATAAGAAACTAAGGGCATAAAAGCAGGATTTGATATACCAAGAGTCATAGGCAGAGCAGCTAAGAAATGAAAAACTGGGGGTTCTTCGGCCCATTGGCGTAGATTTTTTTCTGTTTTGTCCAAACAGGGCAAAGTAGTCTTAAAAACTTGAAAGCCATTGTGAAATAGTGACTGAGATATAGAGTAAGAAAAAAACTGCTTAATCACTTGTCCCTTGGATAGTGAGTGCTTTGAATTACACATGGCAATAGAAACTGCAAATACTATGGCCAATAAAAACGGAAAGTAGTTTTTAAGTGCCTGTTGCATTGCATTTTTTATGGTCTGTTTCATTATCTGTTTTATGGCCATCATTGCCGATGGCTTCGACCGGGCAGGCTTCCATGGCGGCTTTTGATTGAGTTTCTTCGTCGGGTGTTGAAGGTTGCTTATACACAAAAGAGTATCCGTTTTCGTCGTTTCTTTTGAAATTATTAGGCGCTTCTGTGCGGCATGCGTCACAGTCAATACACTGATCGTCTACGTAGTAAGCTCCTTGTACATTGTCAGCCCATTTTTTCTTTTTATCTGCCATAGTGAACTTTGATTTCTCTCGAATTTTTAAGAAAAAGTCAAGGAGAACTATAACGCACAATGCTCATAGCGCTAAGCGTTATTTATTCTGCGCAAATTTCGTTTATAATATAGGAGTGGAGAAATATAAAGTTATTTTGAGTGATTGTCATTTGTCTGCAGGGCGATTTTTTGAGAGGAGGCTCAACCCACACGAAGATTTTTATTTTGATGACCAAATGATTGCCCTGATTCAGTATTTTTCGAGTGGACGTTATGGAGAGCATTCAAATGTCCCAGTAGAAGTAGAGCTTGTTTTAGCAGGAGATTTTTTTGATTTTCTTAATGTGCCAGTTCAGGGTGAGTTTGAAGATGTCATAACAGAAGAAATTTCACTTTATAAAATAAACGCTATGATCGCAGGACATCAAAAAGTAATGAAAGCAATTCGTAATTTCGCTTCTTTGCCCAATAAAAAAATAACTTATTTAATTGGCAATCATGACGCAGATTTGTTTTTTGCTAAAATTAGAGAACGTATTATTCGTGAATGGGACCCGGAGGGGAAATTTCCAAGTGAAAAAATAAAAATTCATGTAGATACAGATCGCTTGAATTTAGGCTACGGAGTTGAGCTTCACCACGGCAATCAATTTGAAGCTGGTAGTACACTGGATTTTAAAACTCCGATTTTAAATCACAGCTTGGATCACCCAGTGTTAAATTTACCGTGGGGAAGTTTTTATGTTTTAAAAATTATTAATCGCTTGCGTTGGGAGAGAGAATATCTCGATAAAATCCGGCCAATTAAGGTTTTTGTAATTTTTAATTTGATTTTAGATCCTATTTTTACATTAAAATTTTGCTTCTTGTCTTTTTTCTATTTTTTAAAAACACGTTTTATTGTAAATCCAAGGCGCAGAGCAAATATAAAAATTACGTTAGAAATTTTAAAACAAGAAGTGCGGTTTTTCCAGGATTTAGAATCTGAAGCTAGGCAGTACTTGGATAGTCATTCAGAGGTTAAAACACTCATCTTTGGTCACACACACAGGCCTATGAATAAAATTTACCCTGATGGAAAGCAATATATCAATACTGGAACATGGACCAAAATGGTAAACTTGGATTGGAGAGGACTGAGTGGGCAATTTCGAAGAACTTTTGCTCTTGTTCACATCAAAGACGATCAAGCTCGTGTCGAGCTAAGACAGTGGGTGGGTGAGAGTAGCCCACACCAGGCGTTTGAGGGTTAGGGCTTCAGTTTTGGCAACCACATTTTAATTTTATTAAAAAGCAATCTCAAAGGCTAGCGAATAGAAAGAGGCTTTAGATAATGAGTTCTCCAGCCCTTAGGCACAAGACTTTTCGAATGTTGAGATTCCAGAGGATCTGAAAAAAGATATCGAACGTTGGCGCAATCTCAAAGATCAAGTGTGAAGTTACACGATCTTTTGGATAAATGTGTTCTTCTACACTCTTCTGGATAGAACGAGGTATTTTTTGTTACGTAGTTCTGGACACCGGCATTAGTTTGCCACGCTAAAGTAAACAAGTTAATAACAGTCAAAGAAAGGAAAAGGGAGTCAAGAGTTAAACAAAGA
>JACRAO010000030.1 GCA_016213345.1 Bdellovibrio sp.
AAAGACGCATCTTTTTTGACGATTAGCGCAAAATCTCTCTCCATTTTAGGGTGCTCAGGCCATGCTCTAAACTTAGGAACAGTTTGATATGCTCGTGAAACACTACATAACGAATCTAAATCAAATTCTGCTACCCATAACGGCGAACGAAATTTGAGTGCGGTTGCAATTTGTGGATGCAGTAATCCCATAACACCCAAATTGAGTAAAGCTTGCTTATTTGATTGCGTCAAAACTTCGACACTTTGTCCAGGGTGTAAAAAATTAGTAAAAGCAGACTCTTTGATTTGCCGTAATTGTATTTTTCTGATTCCCAGTAAAGAACCAATCCAATCCATAATAGCTTTGAAATCATAAAAATCTACTTCTTTTAGATCACTTCGCATACCTTCGGCATAACGTGGTCCAGAAAGCAAAAAAGCAAGCTTCCATACCTCTTTTACACCTGTGTCTATTTCATTATATGATTTTATCTCTTTTTCAGCTACATACGTGGGTCTGAGTTCAAATAATCTTAAAGCTAGCGGTTCCGAACCAAAATGGTGTCTTTGATTATCAAATGCATTTTTAATAAGCCCGGGAATCAAAGATGGCACTAATGCGCTTAGTTCTTCGCTCAACGGATTTAGTAATGAAATCTTAGAATCAAAACCAAATTGTTTTAACCACAGAGGACTTTGAAATGCAAAATTAATAGTCTCCAAAAAACCAGCTTGCACTAAAACGTCTTTTATCCTTTCTATTTGCCAATAGTTAATCCTGTCAGCACCATCCCCAGTTACTGGTTCGGGTGTTGAAAATGCAATAATCTTTGGCACAGTTGATAAAATTTCCTGATACCCAACAGCTCGAGCCACTTCTTCGGCCAAGTCTTCTTTTAAATTTAGATCCAATCTGAAAGAAGGCACTGTAACTTGCCACATCTGGTCTGACTCATGTTTTACATCACAACCATAAAGCTTCAAGGCTTCTTCTGATTTTTTTTCTGATATCTGTGTACCCAAGAAGTCATTAAAAAATTTAGGCGATACCTTAATTTTTTTCAAAGAAGACGCTTTTAAAGTAGTAAATCCAGAGCCAACGATAGCGCCTCCTGCCAATTGAACTATCCAATTAGCTAATCTAGAAATGGATCTAGGCAAACCAAGTGGGTCAACCCCACGTTCAAAACGATGCGAAGCTTCAGTTAGTTTTTCATGCTGAAACGCTGTTTTTCTCACTAAAGATGGCGAAAATTCAGCGCATTCTAAAAACACACTTGTTGTTGAATTTTGAACTTCTGAATTACCCCCACCCATCACTCCGGCAAGTCCAATAGCTCTCAAAGCCTTGGTTCCATCTGCAATTACTAGTTCATTGCCTAAAAGTGTAATGGTTGTGCCATCTAAAAGCAGAAGTTTTTCACCTTGTTTTGCAAACCGTACATGAATAGTATGATCTTTCAGTAACTTTGCATCATAAGCGTGCATGGGATGCCCAAATTCAAGCATGACAAGATTTGTAGCATCAACTACATTATTGATAGCCCGAAACCCTAAAACATCAAGTCTCTTGATTAACCATTCAGGCGATGGTTGGATTTTTACATTATCAATAAAACAACCAAAAAACTGGGGTGCACTTTCGTTAGCCTCTAAATGAATTGACCAAGGGCTGTGTTGCCAATCTAAAAGTTTTACTTCTGGTTCTTTTAATTTTTGACCAAGTAAAACCGCTACCTCGCGTGCAATACCCAAGTGGCTCAAACAATCACCTCGGTTTGCTGTGAGTTTAAAACATAAAATAATATCATCTAGGCCTAAAACTTTAGCCAGTGGTAGTCCAACCGGAGTCTCAGGTGGTAAAATCAAAATACCTTCTGTTTTTTCTAATTTTAATTCTTCTGTAGAACAAAGCATTCCGCTGGAATAAACTCCTCTAATTTTAGATCTTTCAATTTTAATGCCATTAGTGAGGTGAGCTCCAACTTGAGCTAAAGCAACCTTATCGCCTACTTTCATGTTTTTAGCGCCACATACAATTTCTAATGGTTCTACGGCATTAGATGGAGTGGAAAATGTGACCATACAAAGTGTGAGTCGATCGGCTTGTGGATGAGGTTTTTGTTCTAAAATTTGAGCGGTTATTACTTTTTCTAATCCATGAGATAGGTGACGAATATCTTCAATCTCAAGTCCCTTTAGCATAAGCTGCTCGGCTAATGCTTCTGGTGTCTTAATAGACGTCAAATCAACAAACTCTGAAATCCATGACCAAGAAATATGCATAATTTAAAATTGCCTCAAAAATCTGACATCTCCTGTGTACATAAATCTCAAATCAGGTATTTCATAAAGTAACATTGCCACCCGCTCAATGCCCATTCCAAATGCAAATCCACTCACCTGATCCACGGGATATCCAGCTAGTTCAAATAATCTCGGATGCACCATCCCCGCACCTAAGATTTCTACCCAACCGGATCCCTTACAAATCTTACAATCCAAACCAGTTTTATTGTTACATATAAAACAGCTCACATCCACCTCAGCTCCAGGCTCCACAAATGGAAAATAGCTTGGGCGAAATCTAATTTGTGCCTTAGGATCAAAAATTTCTTTTACAAAAAACTCTAATGTTCCTTTCAGATCACTCATTTTCACACCGTTATCAACCCAGAGGCCCTCCAGTTGGTGAAACATGGGCAGATGAGTGGCGTCACTGTCACATCTAAACACAGCTCCTGGACAAAGCATGCGCACAGGCCATGGTTTTGACCTCAATGCCCGCATTTGCACTGACGAAGTATGGGTTCTTAAAACCACACCTGGTCCCAAAAAAAATGTGTCTTGCATGTCTCTAGCAGGATGGTCTTTAGGAATATTGACAGCTTCGAAGTTCAAAAATTCTGTTTCTACTTCAGGTCCAGTCATTACATCAAACCCAAGCCTACTAAAGACTTGTATAAGCTTTCGTGTCGTCTGTGTAACAACGTGAAGAGAACCCCGGTGTGGTAATCGTGAGGGGATAGCCGGGTCTATTGTTTTTTCTTTTAATTTTTTTTCTAAAACTTGTTTTTCAAGCTCACACTTTTTGTTTTCTAAAGCTTGATCTATTTCTTGTTTCAATTGATTTGCTAAAGAACCGATAGTAGGTCGTTCTGCAGTAGAAAGCGAACCCAAACCTTTTAAAATGTCACTTAAACTACTCTTTTTCCCTAAATATTGTATCCGGAGAATCTCAAGACTCTCAAGTTGATTGGTTTGAGAAATTTTTCTTAAAGCCTCTTCCCCTAAAGACTTAAGCTTTGAAATCATGAAATATCTCTAATGTATTGGCGCCAAGGGTCTTACTTGCTCTACGATTTGTGCAAAACCCGTTGGATCCGAAATTGCAATTTCAGAAAGCATTTTTCGATTCAATCCAATACCTGCTTTCTTTAAGGCTGCAATAAATCGACTGTAACTCAAATCCAAACCTCCAGTTGCCGCAGATAGACGCTCTATCCAAATGGATCGAAACTCACGTTTTCTCACTCTACGATCCCGAAAGGCATATTTATGAGCGCGGTCAACCGCTTCGCTTGAGCGTCTAAACTTGTTTTTTCTCCCTAAAACAAAGCCTTTGGCTAGTTTTAATACTTTTTTATGGCGTATTCGCCTTTTAAATCCACGTTTTGCTCTAGGCATGATTCATTCTCCTATTTTGCTCCATAAGGTAGCGCTTTACAAACCTGTTTGACATCTCCACGAAACACATACCCCCCACGTCTGAGAGCAAGTTTTCTAGCTGAGTCTTTATTTCCCAAACCATGTCGTTTACAAGATCTTTTAAATTTTACTAACCCGGTAGCTGTAAATTTAAATCGCTTAGCAAATGCCTTTTTAGTCTTCATTTTCATAGATTAACCTTTCAGAGTCCACTAAAGTTGTCAACTTACTGTCATTTGCCCGGTTCGTCAAGGGGGTTAGTGTGTTTTCAAAAATAGGGGAGAAAGTAATTTTACTAGGTCTTTGTCAAAGTGGGAGTTTTCCTTTTGTATGATTTTTATGGCTTGAGGTACGGTATAAGCTGCACGAAAAGGACGATTGCTAATAAGAGCACTAAATGCATCAGCAATAGAAACAATTTTAGCCGGATAGTATATTACAGAGCCTAAAAGCCCATTGGGATACCCTTGGCCATCCATTTTTTCATGGTGTTGATATACAATGTATCTTACCTCATCGGGGAGAATAGGGGTTTGTTCGATCATATTGAGGCCTAATTTTGGGTGTGTTCTAATTTCCTTCCACTGTGCAACTGTGAGTTCCCTAGGACTATTGAGAGTTTCTTTTGGGATTTGTGTGCAACCAATATCATGAAGAAATCCTCCCATTCCAATTGTTTCAAGAAATTTTTGTTTAAATTGACCCGAAGCTTTCGCAAGAAGCATACTAAAAATAGCTACTGCAATTGAATGGTAGTAAAGATATTCGCCATGAGAGACAAGTTGTAAAATAATTGCTAATGTTTTTGGGCTCTCGCTCATTAGATTGACATAGTTTCTTACAACTTTTTGAGCCTTGGTGGCAGTGTCTTCTTCAATATTGAGTTGAGTAAAAAGTTCAGCCATATTCTGTTCTGTCATATTGAGGAGCGTGGCTATTTTTTTTTCAGTAGTGGCGCTGGGGTCATTAATGATCGAATCCACGGTTACAGAAATGAAATTTTTATAGGCGTTTTCGTCTTCAACATGGATATAAAGTTCTTTCACACCTCTGTGTATGTACTGAGCCAGTCTTTTGTAATCAAGCCCAGTTGTTTTGGAAAAAATATGGGCCATATTATCGTCTGAAATTTTTAAGTAAATATCAAAGTTAATATCACGCGTGACATTTCTAAGGATATGAATATCAATTGCTTTAAACTTTTCTTTTATATTTTTTGTTTCTGCTTGCATATCGCTTCATGTACTTATCGGAGTAACGACACTTTATTGTAACAGCACTTTTTTGTAACACTATGAGTTACATGAGTTACTTTTTTTTTTAATTACCCGGTAAAAATTACCGATAAAGGTTTGAGTGGGTGTAAGAATGAAATTGTTTTGTCCTATGCTAATCTTGTTGCTATTTCAGACGCTAGCTTTGTCTGAAGATTTTGTTGTTTACAATGTACAAAAAGCCTTAAGTTTTGGCAATGTAGATGAGGTTTTAGAAAAAGACTATTTTATAAACATGGGACATCAAAATGGACTTAGAGTTGGATCTGTCCTAGATGTGTATCGCAAAATATCCAGTTATGATGTGAGAACAGAAAAACTTTATTTAAATGTGACTTATCACTTTGCTCGTCTAAAAGTCATTCATGTAGAAAATCAGCTTGCTATTGCGCGATTAGAAAAATTTCTACCTCCTGAAAAAACACCGATTTTTTCCCCCCCTGGAGTTATGGCAGGGGACATTGTGAAGAAGGCTGAGTAAAATTTTATATAACTCGTTTTTTTGTCAATAGATCCCAGTTTGCAGAGGGCTTTATCTCATGTTGAGCATATTCTCTTAAGATATAATTAATAAGAGACTGATATGGGATGCCCATAGTTTTTGAAATTTTTTTAAAGTAATTGAATACTCCTATGTCTAGCCTCATAGTTATAGGCTTTTTGAGCATTTTTAAATATCTTGGAAAGGCTGGCTTTAGTTTTAAAAAATCGTATTCTTTTCTCATTTTTATTCTCCTAGAAGAATTTTTGCTTCATTTTTAGTAGCTTTTCTAGCTGATATAATTCGTACTAGTTTTCCATCTTCGCTTTCACAGTGCACAACAACTAAAGTTCTACTTTTAATACTTATACCAATCGCAATATAACGATCCTCTTTTTCAGAATGATCAGGATCAAAAACTACTCTTAATGGCATATTAAAAAAAATCGTAATCGCTTCTTCAAAATCAACACCATGTTTTTTCTTATTTTTGGCATTTTTTTCATTATTCCACTCAAATACAACTTGTCCTACACAAATATTTATTGACAGAACACATAGGAGAACTCCAACGCCTGTTGTTTTCCTGAAGCTTAATGTACAATTTAAGTAAACTACTGTATTTCAGCGTGTTCTGCCTGGACAACCGGGTCTTTGTGCGAGCCGTTTAAGAAACTAACTTGATCAGCATGAATTTCAAAAGCAGTTTTTTTTGTGCCGTCTTTGCTATCATATGAGTGACTGCGTATCATTCCTTCAATTAGTACAGGACTACCTTTTTTCAAATACTGCGCACAAACCTCTCCCTGTTTGCCCCAAACTACTATTTTATGCCATTCCGTTTCTTCTCTATCCTCTAAACCCAATGCGTCACTTTTAATCTTCCTCGAAGTTGCTACTGAAAAGTGAACAACTGACATTCCTGATTTTGTAAATCTTTGAATGGGATCTGCTCCCAATCTGCCCATAATTAGTGCTTTATTTAAGTCTCTCATTTTTAAATTTCCTCCTTTGTTTTTTAAAATCAATTCACCCAGGGATTTTATAGTGTTCCTGGTGTTGTATTTTTTTAATGAAAGATTTGTGCCACAAAATATGGATGATTTTCAGAAAAATACGTCCATTTTTTGGACTTTAAGCCGGTTTTCGCCATGGTTATCTCAAAATTAATTCATAGAAGTATAATGAGTAACATAGTTTAGTTAGTTTTTTAGTATTTTAAAAATAATTTCCATAACCGGGCGCCATCCTGGCTCTCTTGGGGCCCCTTGTGCATCCTGCACGAATCGCATCCAGCTCCCCAAAGGCCGGTTCTGTAAATTATTTTTAAAATACTAAAAAACTAACTAAACTATGTTAACTGTTATACTTTCTTATGTGTTTTTAAGATAACCATGGTTATTCGCTCGTGTGTGACGCATAGATTCATGTTATTGATTTTTATGGTAACCAGTCTTTGCAATTTCGCTTGAGTTGGATTATGGTAGGTGTCATATTAGTAAATCATTTAAGGAGGATCAATAAGATGGTTTCGTCTAGAATTTTTTTTCGTTTTTTAAATTTAATTAGTATTTGTGCTGTTTTTTCACTTTTAGGGTGTGCCGGCAAGAAAGCTGTCGAAGAGGCTCCGGTTACTCCAACTATGCCAGCTGTTGAGGATACAACCTTGGGAGATTCAGATAGCGGTAAAGCCTTGGGCCTGCAAACAGTAAATTTTGCTTATGATTCGTATGTACTTGGGGCAGAAGCAAAAAAAACTTTAGAATCAAATGCAAGCATTTTGAAGGAAAAAGGATCAACTAAAATTCAAGTTGAAGGACACTGTGATGTGAGAGGTGGAATTCAATATAATATTGCCTTAGGCGAGAAGCGAGCAATGGCAGCTAAAAAGTATTTAGAAGATCACGGGATTGCAGATAGCCGTATTTCTACCATTAGTTATGGCAAAGAAAGACTTTTAGATGCAGGCACAACTGAAGCAGCTCATGCTAAAAACAGACGCGCTAATTTTGTAATTACGTCCAGGTAAAAGTTTATTGGCTTCTAGAAAAAAATATACGGTTTTATCGCTCTGTTTTTTAATATGGGGTGCAGTTGTTTTTAGTTGTTCAATACTCCACCAAAGACCAGTGCAGCTTATGGCGGATACGTCTACTGCTATTAGAGCAGCAAGAGAAGTACAAGCTGATACTTTAGCGCCAGAGCTCTTCAGGATAGCAAATGAGTGGTTTTTTAGAGCGAAAAACCAATATAAGTTTAAAAATTTTAAGCTAGCCAAGGAGTATGCTGAAAAAGCCAGAAGATATGCTGAAGAAGCAGAGTTTGTAGCGATTCAGGCTGGAGCCAGTCGAGTTGATTTATCTTATTCAGATTCTCAAGCAACTGAACCTAAATCTTATGATTATCCTTCGCCTACTGGCAGATTGGCAGAAAAGTTTGAAAATGATTTTTCAAGTCCTAGCCCGACTGCAAGTCCAAGCCCAGTTGTTAGCACTAGTCCAGATGGAGATTCAAAATGAATATGAAAAAGACTTTAAAAGTTTTTATTATTTTATGTTTGATTTTAGTTTTATCTTCCTGTCTTAAAACTCGTTCTCAACTCAAAGAAGACGGTATGGATGCTCCCGATACTGTAAATAATCCAGTTTCTACAGAAGTCAAAGACGTCAAACCTCAAGGACAATATATTGTGGATGAAATTAAAAGTGAAATTACACATATAACAGGGCGTATTGAAGAGTTAGAAAGAAATCTAAAACAAGGCACTAATGCAGCAAATAAAGAAGAAGTCAAAAAATTAGAAAATCGAATGACTGAGTTGGAACAAGCACAGCTTGCTATTTTAGAATCTTTGAAAAAATTACAAGCCACCGTGCCTATTCCTGATAATTTAGAGTTTTACGAAAAAGGAAGAATGCAATTTCAATCTAAAGACTACAGGGGTGCAGTAGATACATTTACAGAATATTTAAAAGCACAAAAACCCAAAAGAGGTGAAGACGCCTTGTTTTTGCGAGCAGAATCATATTACCTGCTTAAGGATTATAAAAAAGCTATTATTGATTTTTCAAAATTTCCTGAAAAATATCAAAAATCATCTAAACTGTCTTTAGCTTTGTATAAGATAGGACTTTCGTTTGAGTCTTTAGGCATGAAAGAAGATGCCAAGGGTTTTTATCAAGAATTAGTCGAAAAATTTCCAAAATCTAAGGAAGCCAGCAGAGCAAAAGCAAAATTGAAGTAATTGTGCACTATTCAAACATAAAAGTTCTAGGCATCGAAACGTCTTGTGATGAGTGTAGTGCATCTGTTGTGCAAGAGCATCAGGGCGATCTTTCGGTTTTAAGTTTAGTCACTTTCTCTCAAATTAAGATTCATAAACCTTATGGAGGGGTAGTTCCAGAGATTGCTTCGAGAAATCATTTAGAGACTATTCAGAATATAATTGCTAAAGCAATGCAAAAAGCTAATATGCAGTTTTCAGAGTTAAGTGCTATTGCTGTTACCAACCGCCCAGGATTGATTGGGTCATTGCTTGTAGGAGTCAGTGCTGCAAAATCATTATCTTATGTTTTTGAAAAGCCATTGTTATCGATTCATCATTTAGAAGGGCATGCTACTAGCTTATTTTTAGATGCTAAAACCGATCATCAAATTAAATATCAAATGCTATTGGGTATTATTTCTGGGGGACACACTAATTTATATTTAGTTCACGAAAGTCCAGAACATTGGTCAAAAGACTTTCTAAAAACAAGACTAATTGGTTGTTCACGCGATGACGCAGCGGGTGAAGCTTTTGATAAGATAGCAAAACTTATGGGTTTTCCTTATCCGGGAGGTATTTATTTGGATCGAAACGCGCAGGGCGGAGACCCCAATAGATTTTCATTTCCCAGGGCACTGGCACAAAAAACACATTATGATTTTTCTTTCAGTGGTCTTAAAACTGCTGCTGCCTTAGAAATACAAAAACAAAAAGTGCAAGGTGTTTTTAATAAAAATAAAAAAGATTTATGTGCTTCTGTTCAAGAGGCAATTATTGATACTATTTTGCGTAAAATTTATTTAGCAGTTCAGAACTTTAACTGTAAAACCATTGCTTTAGGTGGAGGAGTTGCTGCCAATAGTCGCCTAAGAGAGAGACTTGCAAATGAATG
>JACRAO010000031.1 GCA_016213345.1 Bdellovibrio sp.
CACATTCTTCATTTTTTCTCCCTAACTGTTTGATCTTATTTCACGATAGACTCTTTTTGTTGTTGTGTGTAAAAGTAGAATTATCTATTATGGACAAAGTACGAACACCGGTCCGATGACCGCAAAAAATCAGGAGATGAGGGAAGAAGATTTTCTTCCCTCGCTCCAGAATAATACTCAACAGTAACACCGTCTTCTTAACTAGTGCATCTTATCGACCGTAACGTTGTCCTGGGTATTCCGAGCAGTTTTGCAGCATTCGTTTCATTTCCCGCACGCTGAAGAGCCTCTTCAATCAAATTACGCTCATATTCACTAACAAGCTGCTAAAAATTTCCATTTAGAGCACTCATTGGGGCATCACTGCTTTTAGATAAGTCTGTTTTAAGCCCAGGAATGATCCGGGTTTGTGCGCGTAAATCGGCCGTTTCTAATGTGTTTGAGTCTGAAAGAATTGCTGCTGTTTGAATCACAGCTTTAAGTTCTCGAATATTTCCAGACCAAGAGTATTCAACACAAAATGCCATAGCATCTTGTGACAAAGTTATGTGGGTATACCCCGCCTCCAAAAGAAATCCATTAATAAGTTCAGGAATATCCTCTTTGCGCTCCCGAAGGGGTGGGATTCTGAGCGTAATCTGATTCAAACGAAACAAAAGATCCTCTCGAAATAGTTTTTCCTTAACTATTGTTTCTAAATCTTCGTTAGTGGCAGCAATCACTCGACAATTCACCTTTTTTGGAACATTCTGACCTACAGGAGTAATCTCACCGTTATTAAGAACCCGTAAAAGCTTTTGCTGCGACTCCAAAGACAGAGTTGCCACCTCATCTAAAAAAATATCTCCCCCATCAGCTTGTTCAAATTTACCAATCCGATTTTCAATGGCACCGCTAAAAGAACCTTTTTTATGCCCAAAAAGCTCAGATTCAGCAAGCGTTGGAGTAATTGCAGCGCAGTTTACAGGGATAAAAGGACGACAAGGGTCATTTTCTAAACTCCAAATGTGTTGAGCCATAATTTCTTTTCCAACTCCTGTTTCTCCAAGGAGAAGAATAGAAATATTTTTACCTTTCAGTTTTTTTGCCTGATCTAATATTCTTTGAAATTTTGGAGATTTAGTTTTAATTTCAGTTTTTGAAAAAACTTTTTGTCCGACGTGAGATCGCATGGTCTGATTTTGCCTGATAAGTTGTTGAACAATTTTTGACTTTTGAATTACAAGCTCTAATTTTTCTGGAACGATTGGTTTGAAAAAATAATCTGTGGCACCAAGTTCAAAACAACGCCCGATCAGCTTTGAGTCATCAAGACCAGTCATCACAATGATAATTACATTTGGATTTAAAACCCGAATGTCTCTCAAAAGAGACAAGCCTGCAGGCTCCTCAGACTGGTCAAGCTGGAGGTCTAAAAATATGAGATCAACAGCATACTTTTCAAGCAATAAACGAGCAGCATCAGCGCTATCAGCAGTTACAAGGCTATGTTTCATCTGAAGCTGGCTCTGGATCATTGTTCTGACTAGCTTTTCGTCGTCGATTACAAGAATACGCATAACGACCTTTTTTATCATAAATATACATAATAAAACAACTTTTTATTTTACGACTAATTAAATATGGGTTATATAGCAAAGACCATGAAACCTTGGAGAAAACTGGTATTTGCCAGTTTTGTTTCGGCTGTGATCCTACTCGTTGCAGTTGGACTGATTTCATATGTTGTTACCAATTTCCAAACAAGTGTCTCCCAGCAATCAGCCAAGAAAAAGTATTTGCTCTCCAAGGTGGGACTGCAATTAATATGTTTGTTCGGCCTATGCCACGGCTTTCTGTGGATATTGATTTGACATATTTGCCTATAGAAGACCGTGACACAACACTTAAAAAAATTGGTAATGCTCTTGAAAATATTGCAAAGAAAGTTGAGAAAACAATAACTGGTGTAAAGGTTCAAAAAACAGCAAGAATGGAAAGAATTGCTAAACTTGTTGTTTCGTCTTCAGAGGCAATTATTAAAATTGAGCCAAACGAAGTATTGAGGGGAGTAACAGCTGAACCTAGGCTTATGGACTTAGTAAAGGAGGCAGAGGTATTATTTGAGTTTAGTGTGAGTGCTCCTGTTATTCCGCTCACTGATCTCTATGGGGGTAAAATCTGTGCAGCTTTAGATCGTCAACACCCTAGAGATTTATTTGATATTTTAATACTACTGGAAAACGAAGGGATTACAGACAAAATTCGTAAAGGTTTTTTAGTTTTTCTTGCCTCCCACAATCGTCCCATGCATGAGTTAATTAAACCAACTCTAAAAGATATTTCAAAAATCTATGAAAATGACTTTAAAGAGATGATCTCAAAACCAGTTTCTATTGAGAAACTTTATAACACCAGAGAGACGCTTATAAAAACACTAGGTGAAACAATGACAACAGATGAGAAAAGATTTCTTCTAAGTTTAAAAGAAGGAAATCCAGAGTGGAATCTCCCCGGTATTCCAAATATTGACAAATTTCCAGGCATCCAGTGGAAGCTTATGAATATCAAAAAAATGTCGCTCTCAAACAAAAATTAGCAATTGAGCAAACTGTCTAAATGCCTTGAAATAAGTTGAAAGTCTGAAATTAATCGGGCTGTTAACCAATTCCAACGATGTTACATTCCTAAGTTTTAGCTTGCCCGCTTGAATGGGTCAGTTTTAGATTTCATCCAATATAATGGATGCTTACGCATCCATGGTGCCGCGTGACTGCGGACCACGATCAATGGTTCGTGTACTATAGCGCCGTCTCCACCAAACGAATCTCAACTATTACTCAGCGCAACTAAAAAGCCGATTTTATTTTTTTATTTCTAACAGGTTAAAAAGACTGATAAAAAATTTTAACCGCAACAATCTGAAAACTTATACGCAATTACGTACGAATAGTCGCGTCCTTAAATTAAAAGAAAGTCTTTGATTCAACAGTAATTTTTCCATGAGCACCCATCACTGCAAGTAATTTTGCTATGGATTTTAATGAAATTCCAACATCTTCAGGATCTAGGAGTCTTTGCATCTGCGAAGGACCAGTGCCCATCATTTTCTGGAGAACATTGACACCAATATGCTTAGCCTTCATCATCTCACGAAGTTTGATAACAAATTGACGCTTCATGGCCCCTGCAATAACTTTTGCTTTAAATATTTCACCCTGGTTATTGAGCCAACTATCAAACGAGCTTCCTCTGGCCCTTAATGTTTTTTTTGTTTTCATTTTAACTACCTCCTATCAATATAATCTTTCAGTCTTCTCCTGGCAGTGGCAATATCGTTTTCTACTGTTCGTTGGTCTTTAGTGACCGCATGCAGCAAAATTACTAGCCGGCCTTCATTAAATGCATAAAAAATACGATACCGCACCTTTCCAACTCTTTCCCTTAGTTCGTACAGGCCCTTTCCTAGTGGACAAGCATACGGCATTGGAAGAGAAGGACCATTTATTTGGAGCATCTGGATCGCCTGTCCTAGTTGGAGTTTTTTTACTTTATCTAGAGACTGTAACCACTCTCTCACTGGCTCGGTTCCCTGCGGTGTTTGGTAGAAAACTACTCTATACTTAGGTTCAGATTCTGTAGTGTCCATCCTAGCTCCTGTGTTTAATACTACCAAAAATAGTACCACTCATGCAAGAAGAAAAACTATTCTCAGCGCTTTCTTACATAAACTCCAACACTTATGGCTCGTTGTGAAGTTGCACGATCTTTTGGATAAAGATTCCTACTTTTTTCTAGACAACGATATTTTGATCTTTTACAAAAAGGGGCTACATTTTTTATAAAGATCTGAACAAATCACAAATTTATTTCTGTTTTTAAATAAGTTCTG
>JACRAO010000034.1 GCA_016213345.1 Bdellovibrio sp.
ATGTGAATTATTTGTACTCCATCGTTTAAGTCCATATCCCTCAAGCAGAGGAAAGCCTATTTATCTTATTTTGGACCCAGGTATTGCTGATTATCTGGGAGCATCATTGACACGCAAACTTCATATTACTCTTTTAAATGAAAGATTGTGTAAAAACACATATACAGTGACAAAGAAAAAACAGTTTTATTATTACAGATCTATTGGTAAAAATTTTATTCATTTGATTGAGGAAGATTTAGACGGAAAACGTGAAGCATTCCAATTATTTGATATTGAACGAATTAAAAAACCAGACTTGGAACTCATGCACAGTTTTTTGACAAGAAACTCAAACACAACTGGATCTCTTTATGCACCTGTACCAGAAACAATGATAATAAAAAAAATTCATATCCATCCATGGGAAAATATGGCTGTGGGAGAGTCGAATATATCCCCTTTTCTTGTTCAACCATGAGATTACCCTTAAAACCCTGTAGTTTCAAAACTATGTGGTTTTTGCTTTTACACACAATTCTTTACACCACCCTGACACCACCTAAGTAAGCATTTTTTAAAAAACTGTGATATTCTCTATACAAGAGGTAGTTGTGAAAAAGAAACTTGTTAAAATATCTATGAAGATTTTAAGTGGAATTCCGGTTTTCGAAGGAACACGTGTACCTGTACAAACACTAATGGATTATCTAGAAGGAGGCAGTGCTATTGATTCATTTCTAGAAGATTTTCCAACCGTTTCAAAAAAACAAGTACTTCAATTTTTGGATCAAATTAGTAAAAAGATCCTAAAAAAGGCAGCTTAATTGTTAAAAATGAAAATAATAATAGATGAATGCCTTCCAAAAAAACTGAAGAATGATTTTGGTATCAATTTCATAGTTAAAACTGTCCCAGAGATGGGTTGGAATGGAATCTCAAATGGTGACCTTTTGAATTTGATTTATAAAAAATTTGACGTTTTTATTACTATTGATTCAAATCTAGTATATCAACAAAACCTGGACCGTTTTCCAAATTTGAAAATCATTGTTCTAAAAGCAAAAACAAACCGATATTATGATTTAAAAAAATTAGTTCACAAAATTATAAAAATTTTGATAAGAAAATTTTATTATCAAGTATTTGTAATTAAATAGTAACTAGTCAGCAATTTAATATCATATCATATTGGCTAATTTTACAACAAAATCGATGTAACCCATAAAAATTAGCTTATCATGAGGTAAAACTAATGCGATAAGCGAAATATCTGTACTATTTCAGCTTATCACTATAATATACTCCTTATAGGAGTGATATAATAATTCACAAGAGTTAATACATGGCAAAAAAATTTATTGGCAGAATCAAAGAGCAGGCCCTGTTGACTGATTTTATCGAACGTCCAGGAAGTCGCATTGCAGTCATTTATGGAAGGCGCCGCATAGGGAAAAGTGAGTTGATCCACACAGTGTGCCTCAACCGCAGGACTTTTTATTTCGAGGGTCTTGAAAATCAACCAAAAAAAAATCAAATCTCTAACTTCATGCTTCAGTTACCCCGACAAAATGCAACAGAACAAAATGGTGTGAAAAGCAAAAAATCGACTTCATGGCCAACTTCATGGAAAGAAGCTTTTTTAGAGCTTTTGCCATATCTTTCATATCTTAAAGAATCTAGCGTTATTGTTTTAGACGAATTTCAATGGATGGCAAACTATCGCAGCGACGCGGTTTCCGATTTAAAAATGGTCTGGGATCAGTACTTATCAAAAACTGGTTGTAAACTAATTCTTTGTGGATCGCTTGCCTCATATATGCTCAAAAAAGTCATTCGATCAACTGCACTCTATGGAAGAACAGAGCTTTTAATTTCTCTAGATGAACTAAAGTTGTCAGAAGCAAAAGATTTTTTTGAAAATAGAAGCACCAATGAACTCTTCGAAGCCTTTCTACTCTTTGGTGGAGTACCCCTGTATTTAGAGTTAATTTCTCAAGAGCCTTCAGTTGTTTTGGGTATTGAAAAACTTGCTTTTTCGCCTGCTGGTTATTTTGTAGACGAATTTAACAGAATTTTTGAAAGTCATTTTGTGAAAAACAGAACATATAAACAAATCGTTCAAACTCTGATGCAATATCCATATGGAATTTTTCGTCATGATCTTGCAAAAAAACTCAATCAATCAAACAGCGGCACCTTTTCTGATTTATTATACGATTTAGAGTCAACTGGTTTTATTAAGGGCTGGAGGCCATTGGACAAAAAAAGCAATTCGAAAATTTTAAAATACATGCTTTCCGATAAATATTCTTTATTTTATCATGTATTTATTTCTCCAAATATTGCTAAAATTCTTGAGGGAAATAAAAATATATATTCAAGACTGAGAAATTCTCCGTCTTTTAATAGCTGGATCGGAAGATCGTTTGAACTTACTTGTACTAAACATTCTCTAGAAATTTCAAAAATTTTAGGTTTTTCTGGAATAGATTATAGCTCTGGTCCTTATTTTAGAGCCAAAACTAAAGCTCAAAAAGGAGTGCAATTTGATCTTGTTTTTGATCGAGCCGATCATGTAATAACGGTTTGCGAAATGAAATGGACCGAAAACCCTCCTGGTGTTGAGGTTATTGAGAGTGTCCAAAAAAAAATAGCAGTTTCACCTGATATTTTTGCAAATAAAACAGTTCAAAAAATTCTTATCACCCGGATGGAACCATCAAAAGAGTTGATCCGGTCTGGATATTTTTATCGCATAATCAAGGCAAGTGAGCTTTTAATCTCTTTAGCCGTGCTCTCTTTGCTGAGGACCTTTCGTTTTTAATGGCAGCCTGAATTATTTTCATTATGCCTTCTAGTTTACTTTCTTCTTTTGAAATTTTAATCATCTCCACACAGTCATGAAAATCAGACTCGCTTAGCCTTGGTAATTTTAATTGTAAAAACAAATAAAGATCTGGACGGTAAAAAGATGCATTAGTACCCCTTTGCAACAAAACCAGATGTTTTTTGAAATCAGCTATCTTAAACAAAAAATAAGCACTCGCTTGATTGATTGTCTCAATCGGAAAACCTAATTTTTCAGTCAACTCCATGAGTTCTAAGGTTTCTGCTTGTGTAGAGTTGTTGATTTTGACTACATCAATATCTGTTGTGACTCTAGATTCAATACCCATTAACGGTAGAACACTGCCCCCCAACACAATCCAATCACCATTTAATTTATTGCTAGCCAATTTTAAAAACTCTAATAACGCTTGTTTATTTACTATTTTCATAAATACCCTGAAATAATGGCCAACGAATAACGCCTGAGTTTCAAAACTTTTCCAACCAAATTTTTACATGAGATCAGATTATTGGCTGCTTTAGACTTGACCAAGTGCTTTTTATAAAAACTAGGATAATGCGTTTTGATAGCTAATAATAACCCTTGGAGGGCTTCTTTTTTTCTCTCTGCATCTAAAACGGCAGGCGTGGTACTCATTTCATACAAAGCCTTGTAAATAAGTTTGAGCAATGTGCTAGTGTGGTCTGCTAAATAGTTTGATAATGGTTTTTGTAAGAGTTTTGTCTCTTTCCGTTGCGTTGTCAATCCTACGCCATAACTTGCAAATAAATCCCAATCAAGTGGTATACGCTTAAACTCGATTTTCAAATCCAAAACGCCTGAAAGCTTCTCCAATACCTCCAAAGTAGGATTGGCTCTGCCAAGTTCGATATTTTGAATAGTTGGTAAACTCACTCCTGTTCGTATTGCTAATTCAAACTGAGTTATGCCAAGCTCTTGCCTACTCTGTTTAATGATTTTAAAATATTTAGTCAGATAATTACACATATTATGTTATACATAATATAATATGTTATATCAAATTGCAATCAAAATAACATCTTCATTTTTTGTGAAACATATGATAATGCTCTCATATAATGGATTACATACTGATTGCCTCAGATCACGCAGGTGTCGAATTAAAAGAAAAAATAAAGCACTCACTCCATGAGTGGACATGGCAAGACTTAGGAACAAAAGATAAAACCCCTGTTGATTACCCTGATGTTGCCAAAGCTTTGGCTCAAAAAATTTCCAAAAACCCTGAACAATCTGGAATTCTGATTTGTGGATCTGGCAATGGTATGGCTATGACTGCCAATAAATTTAAAAACATTCGAGCAGCTACTGCAGAAAGCACTCAAGCTGCAAAACTCTCCAAAGAACACAACAACGCAAATATCCTTTGCATCGGAGCCAGACTGCTCTCCGACGAGCAAGTCTTAGCCATTGTAAGAACTTGGCTAGAAACAACTTTTTCTAACGAAGACAGACATCAAAAACGTATTAAAAAAATAAATAAAATTAAATAAAATTGAAGACACTTGCATTCGTCATATCTAAAGACTTACCATCTCTTCTTCGGGTGGTTTTAGCTTACGAAATGAAAAATAAAGTATAACGTCATAAGAAATCTTCATAAGCGCACCTACAAACAAAGGCATTCCTAAAGACATCTTGTGCATAAAAAAACCAGCAATAGCAGGTGCAATAGCCCACCCGCCCATGCGCACTATATGAGTCACCCCAGAAGCAAACGTGCGCTCCTCGGGCTTAATTACTGCCATCACATAAGACTGCCTAGTGGGCACATCCATCTCAACTAACGCTTCTCTAAGTAAAAACAAAATAACTGCCACTGGAAAATTTGGGGCAATCACCACAGTCATCAAAAAAATACTGGCAGGAATATGAGTAAAAACCATCGTATTCACTAAACCAATTCTTTTTGCCAAAAAAGCAGCACCTAAATGTGAAAACGCATTTAAAATCCGTGCGGAACAAAATAAAAAACCCAATGAAGAAGCGCTGATACCAAAACGTTCATAGAAAAAAAATGCCATTAGCGCAGATGATAAAAATCCACCACCTATGCTATCAATCCCAAACAAAAAAGAGATTTTTAATAAAATTTTCTTACTAGTTTCAGAAATATTTAATTTTTTTATCTTTCTATCGCTTTCAACTTTCGTCGACAGCGTTAAATACAGTAACGAAGTCACAGCTAAAATAATAGCATATAAGTAAACCGTTATTTGATAAGCGTAAATACCACCAGCGATTTGTAAAAAAGCAAGAAACGAAGGCAATCCAGCCAAAAGACCACCAATTGCATGACCCATGTCCTGGCAAACTGAATACCAAGCAAATACTTTAGTACGCTCATGATCGGTTGTCATAGATGGCAAAAGTGCGGTTTCGATCACAACCAAAGCTCCCCGATCCCTGCCCATTCCATTGACCATTCCGAAAGTAATAGCTAATAAAACCAGATCATGATTATGAGTGAGAGCTAAACACATACCTCCCACAGCACTAAAAAAAGAAATTATAGATAAAAA
This sequence comes from Bdellovibrio sp., assembly GCA_016213345.1. Lineage (GTDB taxonomy): Bacteria > Bdellovibrionota > UBA1018 > UBA1018 > UBA1018 > JACRAO01. Next base: position 5,377 of record JACRAO010000034.1, read on the forward strand.
AAATCGTCTTTGAAAATAATGAGAAAAAAATGTTGCTACCATAGTAACAAGAGCAGTTGAACCCAGACCTAAACTAACTGCAAATCCTATTTGCAATGGGTCAAAACCAAGTTTATACAAATAAATAGCTAATAAAACACCAATTGCACCCGTGGCTACGGCTCGCAAAAAAGTAATTAGATAAATTTTTTTCAGATCACTCATATAAAATTTATTTTAAATCAAATCTGTCATTATACTTGTGTGCACATTCCTGTGCACGACACCTCTGCGCGCGCGCATATAGCAAAGTTCCTCCTACAACCGCTAATGGCAACGCTAAACTAGATAACAAAGGGATCGCAAACAAGACAGAAAAAGAAACCCCAAAACCTAAACACGCATATAAATGCTTCCACAAAAATTTCAAACTATGTTTCAGATCCTCACTTCTTCTTGTTTGCGGGTAACTCAAGTATTGAAATGTTAATAACAAAAAAGCCAGCACAAATACAATAATATTAATCACCGGAAGCCAGGAAAACGACAGTGCAACAACAACTGCAATAGCCGTAGCTATGGTTTTCAGCAAATCAATACCAATGAGTTTGAGTTTTTCCTTAAAATTTATTTTAGAAACTAGTTTTAATGATGGCATGGTCCATTTTTCAGTACACTCTGCTAAGATATCATTAAAAGGAGATGAAGCTACACTGGCTATAAAAGAAAAAGTAAACATGCTTAAAATCCATAAAAAAACTCTACTCATAAGTAAAACGGCTTTTAATATAATGCCTGTGGGATCTAAACCCATTTGAAGAAAGTAATAAATCAATAAATTTTTTGCTACGTCTTGTGCTTTTTGAATCAAAAAGAAATATAAAAACAAAGTTATAACTATTGGCAAAACACTCCAAAAAATAAGCTGTGGTTTTGCTAAAATAAGTCTTGCAGAACTTATTGGCAACGTACAACCAAACCAGAAGGAACGAATTCTTTTAAACAATATAGGTAAATGTGACCGGTAGTTCATTACAGCCCTAAAAAAGCACGACTTGCAATCAAAAACACTAGCCTCCATCGAAAAGGAGCTAGCTTTATCTGCCCACTGCGAATAAGAAAAGCGGTCTTCTTCCACGGCTCTGGAGAACTGGCAATATCCTTCCATTTTTGATAATCTAAGACAAATCCCTGTACGGGTATAAAATATTTTTCCGATAAATATTTCACCACTGCAGCCAAATCTTTTCTTTGATCAACTCCAAGTGCTGTCAAATCTGGTTCATTAAAGCCACTTATTTTATCTTTTTGAACAATCAACACATAATCCTTATTCTGCTCACCATCAAAACGTAAAAACATTCCATACGAAGAAGGCAAAAACTTGTTCCACCAACTCTCTATGCTTTCTAATAAAAAGTGCCTTAAAAAATAACTCTCTAAATTTTTCTTATTCTTCTTTAAAAATCCAAAAGCTTGGGATTTTAGAAATTTCACCTGATCATAATACAAATCATGATTAGTTGATTTTAACATCCAACCATCAGCTGTGCTTTTATTTAAAAAAACAATTTCTCTATGTTTAAAGTTTTCACGGATTTCGTCTTCTGGTGCACCAACCCAGTCCAATAAATTTTCTCCTTCAGAAAACGCAAAAGATACGAAACCATTGTCTTTAAGGACAAAAACTGGTTTTGATTGCGCGGAATCAGCCGCATGTTTAGTTTCAATTGATTGAAAAAATAAGGAATGAAAATTTTTCCAATCAAAATTTAATTCCATGGAGATTTTGTCCCTTCCAATTCGGTGATTCCTGGAAACTCATTTATTGCCGATATATGTACGGAATTTTTTATAAACTCAGCATCTTGAGACGCTAAAATATGTGCTTCATCAAGTGACTCAATACCCTCAATCAATAATGGCAAAACACCACACGGGGGAATACACAACTCAAATCTTTCAGCATTTTCATGCAGCAAAGATTCCCTATCATATTGAGACGACAGTGCGTTAAAAAAATCTGAAATATAAACAGAATGATTAAAAAATAGCTCCGAATCTATTTTTTTAGCGCTGTCATTTAAAACAAACACACTCATTGAATTTTCATTAAACTTTAATGGTATCATTTCGATTCGACCGTCGTTGAAATGACAATAATCTTCAATATGAGCTAAAGACAAAAGTGATTTTATAAAATTTCTTAATGCATGCAGGGACTCTCCCTGCATGTGTATTTTTTCAGGATAATCATATAAAATAAGTTTGCCCTCTTTGAGCGGACACACATGGTATGTCAGGCCCAAATTGAACTCCATTGAGCTATTTTGCGCAAGCAAGTGTTCCAAGAGTCCTTTGGCAAAAGAAGTATAAAGAGAAGATCTGGGCAAAGCCAAAACCCTGCCTGCTTGTGCCCACTGCAAAAGTTCATCTAAAATTTTCTTTGTAATAATAAAAGCAGGATCTACTATTAAAAACATCGTTTTTGACATTGCACTAAGCATTTCTATTTGAGAAATTACCCTGGTCTCAACCCCTAAAATCCTAACAAGTTCATAATAAAGAGGATGTTTAACCGACCACAGGTGTGGAGTCAAATAAAGTGCTCTAGTTTTTATCGATAGTTCACCCTGTGACATTAGTTTAGCCAAATTTTCTACTCTTTGTCGGAATGGACTTGAAAACGAAAACCATTCTGATTCATTCAAAAAAATTCCTCCGCCTTGAGATCCCATAAGTAATATAGATTTTAATATAAGAAATTGTTTTTCGGTTTCTGTTAAATTTTTAAACCCTCCTAGAGCATTCCAATAAATAAAAGGCAGAGAATTATCTTCTCCATACTTTGTTTTTCTCACTGCCATCTGACTCAAAAGAGAAGAAAACAACTTTAAGTTGCCACGGGCATTAAGCAAAGTCTGAAACAAATAAGTATATGAATAAGCTGGATCTGCTTCGGGTGTATAAAGTTCAACACAATCTACTGTATAAGCTTTTCGTTTTACAAATTGAGCAGTGCGGACTTTAAACATTTGTTCCGCATATTCTGAAAACAAATCATAATTGGTTTTTTCTAAAAATTTGGACTTCCACCGGTTGGGTTCAGCACTTTCTAATTCGGCAAATTCTTTTTGTGCATAATTGCGCTCCAAATACTCTCTAAACAAAAGCGAAGAGCAATGTGAAAAATCTCTAGCTTCTCCCTCAAATGCGCGAGACGAAGAAGCATAATGACTGCGATAATACTTCCAAAAACTACCAGTTAAAACAATTCTAACTCTCTCTAATAATTTTGGATGGGCTTTACTAATCTCAGATAACAAACTATCCAGCCTGGTTAAATAGCTGTGGTAACGTGTTAAAAAATGAGACGAATGCAAAGAAGGTAAACAAAAAACATTAGGCGGTAAGAGTATACAAAAAGGATCTCCAGCACGTTGTTTAGCTTCAGATTCTGTGGATGACGCCAAGTCTTTTGGCAAGCCCGAATAAGGATAATAAACACCAACATCGGGAGTAATAACCAAAGAAAGAGCCATCCTGCGCTCAGAAGCCGCTTGTAAAAACCTATTTAGACTGCGTGAAATATCTGATTCGATCAATTGCCATGGTACAAAGCTAGCTATGTGCGTTAAACCGAGACGCAATAACTCATCTAACTTTGTCCCAAGCTGTGCGTTAGAATATTCCCAAAAATTAATAACTAATCTAATAGGATAAGGATTTACATCTCTTACCAACATGTTATGAGTATTACACAGACCAAGAGAGGAGTCACTAGTATGTGGTTTTTTTCTGACGAACACAAAATGCTTCAAGAGACAGTGCGTCAATTTTCTCTTTCGCAGCTACTTCCTAAAATAAGCAAATTAGACGAAGAAGAAGGGTTCAATCGTGATGCCTTTTACGAAATGGGGAGGCTCGGAGTTTTAGGAGTGCTTGTCGCAGAAAAAGACGGCGGTAGTGGGCTTGATTCCGTTGCCGCAACTATAGTATGCGAAGAACTTGGTGCTGTAGATGCCTCGACCGCATTGTCTTTTTTGGCGCATACGATTTTATGCCTACATCAAATCTCTAGCTACTGTAACTCCGGCCAAAAACAAAAATACATACCCAAACTACTGAGTGGCCAATGGATTGGTGGCATGGGTCTAACAGAACCAGGTTCCGGGTCTGATGCGCTTGGCATGAAAACAAAAGCCAAACAAGAAGGACATTATTATACCATAAATGGTTCAAAAACATTTATAACCAATGGACCGGTAGGAGATATTTTTTATATATATGCCAAAACCGGGGATCAAAAAAATAATGTATCCACTTTTATTATAGAAAAAGGATTTGAGGGATTTGAAACTGGCAAGAAATTTTCTAAAATGGGAATGAGGGCTTCGCCAACCGGAGAGCTAGTTTTTTCAAATTGCAAAGTGCCTCTTGCAAATCGCGTAGGCGAGGAAAATCAAA
>JACRAO010000033.1 GCA_016213345.1 Bdellovibrio sp.
CACTTGTTTTTACTGCTCTTGTTTTTATAGTGCCAAAACCAATACCCAAAAAAACAAAGATAAGCGGTGCAATTCCAAGTGCAATTCTGCGCCACATCTCTGCAACATATTCTAAATGAATATAGGCGTCTTTTGGTGTGGTTCGAATAATCTGAAGCAGTTCCTGGTATGGAATCATTTTGGTTTTAATTTCCGCCGTACCTCCACCTTCTTTTACCTCTAAAAAAAGCTGATACTCATGAAAATCAACTTTTTGATACGATTGCTCCTCAAGATTATTTCTATGAATATTGCCGGAAAATAATTTCAATAAAGCAGACGAACCAAGCTCTGTAGAAGGTTTGAGAGATAAAATTTCTCCTTCTCTGGCAATCACAACCACTGGTGTTTTTGATTCTCTGTCATCGTACAGAAAAATATTCTTAAGGTGATTGGTTTTGAAATCAAATTGCTCTGCAAAAACAAGTAAATCAAAAAAACCACTTGTAAAAGCTCCTGGCTGTATTGAACTCACTACTTTTGTATTGCTCACTCTTGTAAGTGTAGATTTAAAAAGCCTCTCTCCTTTTGGAACAAGGTCTAAATTCAGTACCAAAACTGCTGCAGAAATAAAAAAAGCAAAAATAACAACTGGTAGCGTCATACGAAAAACACTGACACCTGAAGCTTTTAATGCAACAAGCTCGCTATCGATAGATAAACGCCCAAAAGCAATTAAAATACTGATTAAAAAGGCAATAGGCAAAACTGATGGTAAAAAAGAGAGAAGCATCAGAGAAGTCAATTTTCCTAAAATCAATGCAGAAACACCATGAACAACGAAGAACTCAGTAAGACGAATAAACTGAAACATCAGAAAAATGAAAAGAAAAAAAACCAACCCACCCAAAAAAGGACTAATGATTTCTGTTAATAAATACAGATCAATAATTTTAGGTTTTAATTTATTTAAAATAAAAAACTCCATGGCTTATTATTAATAAGCATTTCTATTTATAAAGCCTTTCCATAGCGTTACAAACAAGATCTTGAAATCAAAAAAATAGGACCAATTCTTAATATAATACAGATCAAATTCAATTCTATTGCTCAGTGAGGTGTCCCCTCTCCAACCATTAATTTGTGCCCAACCTGTCATGCCGGCTTTTACTTTGTGACGCAACATGTAGTGAGGTATATCTTTTTTGAACTTCTCAACAAAAACTGGACGTTCTGGCCTGGGGCCAACCAAGGACATTTCGCCTTTAAAAACATTAAATAATTGCGGTAGCTCATCCAAACTTGTTGTTCTGAAAAAAGAGCCAAACATAGTTACGCGTTCGTCATTCTTTTTTGTTGACCAAGCTGCGGTTCCTTTTTCTTCATCAAAATTTGTAACCATAGTTCTAAATTTGATCATTTTAAAGAGCTTTCCGTCTAAGCCCATTCTTTTGCGGGTATAAAAAATATCTCCCCTTGAAGTTAATTTAATTATAAGCGCAATTGCCAACATGAGTGGAGTAAAAAGTATTATTAATAAAAGCGCAAACACGAGATCAGTAATCCTTTTTATAATGCCTCCCCAGCCCTCCAGCGGTGAATCGTTTAAGTTTACAAGTGGGAATCCTTCAAAATCTTCTACTTCACATCCCAATGTGATATATTCATGAAGATCAGGAAGAAGTTTAATACTAACTGTCTCATTGTGAAGAAGTCTCAAGATCTGATCAAGTTCTTGAGTTTGTTTTCTAGGAAGTGCAATCAAAACTTCATCAATGTTTTTTTCGCTTATTATTTTTTGAATTTCTGTAAAATGACCCAAAACCGGCTTGCCTCTGATGTTTTTAATGTCAGACAATTCATGCGTAAGTATACCCACAAGCCTTATACCTAGTTCTGGAAATTTTTCAATTTTTGCAATCACTGTTTCTAAAATAGGACCTTCTCCAACTCCTATTGCGTAGCGAAGGTTATAGCCTTTTTTGCGCATTGTTCTTAAAAAATTTCGCAAAGCTAGCCTAAAAATAACAAGAAAAAATAAGCTAAATGCACCAAAATAGAACATAATGAGACGAGAATACTTGTATTCACTAATCAAATAAGTAAGTACAATAAATAAGAGAAGTGCAATCATATGCGCTTTTATTAAGAGATGAACTTCGTGTGTTCTCCTTAGCATCCGGTGGGACTGGTAAACCCGCATGCTTGAAAAAACAATTACCCAAAGAAATATTACAAGTGGGGTAAGGGTGGCATATGTCGAAAATGGGGGTAAGCTTTTTGGAGCGTCAGTTAAAGGAAAATAAAAACGTAGAAAATAAGCACATAGCCATGTTACACCTATAACGCAGGCGTCTACTAATCTAAAAATTCCACCTGCTATTTTATGATAACGCTTCAACATATTTCGTTCCTATGTTACACAAAAATCTTTAAAAGAGGTACTTATATATGTTTAAACAACCCATTCTAAAAGCTGAAATCAAGCTCAATACTCAGTGTGATACTGATCTATCGTTTTTATTTCAAGATAAAGATAAAAAAACAATTGTTTTAAATCAAAGTCCATATGCACATGTTATGGAAAAATTTAGGAAACTTCCTAATTTTCATCCAAAATCAGGAACTATGCAATTTTTAAGGTTTTCTTCACTTCGTAAAGACGTAGAAAATACATTATTTGTAGGTATGGGAGTACCTAATGATTTGACACACGAAAAGATAAGACAAGCTGCTGGCAAAGCATACGCAAAGTTAGTCAGTGAAAAAGTCAAAAATGTTTGTGTATTAGTTGATGATTTCAAGAAAATTATTAAAACTCAAAATTTACTAGTGTTCTTAAGAGCTTTTGCTGAAGGCTTTATCCTAGCTGCATATGAGTTTAAAAAATATAAAAAACCAGAAGACAAAGAACATGACCATAATAGTTTAGAAAATATTGTTTTTTTGTATTCTAATACTGGGTTAAAAAACCAGCTTGAAAAAGAACTAAACGAAGTGCAGGCAATTGGTCAGGCTGTTAGCCTGACAAGAGACTGGTCAAATGAGCCATCTAATATTGGAACTCCTGAGTTTTATGCAGATCAATCTAAGAAGCTTGCACAAAAGTACGGATTAAAATGTCGTGTATTGAACAAAAAAGATGCCCAAAAAGAAAATATGGGTCTTTTTTTAGGCGTAGGACAAGGAGCCGCAAAAGAAGGCTTCGTAGTTGTTTTAGAGTATGAACCCAAGGGAGTGAAAAAGCATGAAACCACTATTGCACTTGTAGGTAAGGGAGTTACTTTTGATAGTGGTGGGATTTCTCTTAAAACTGCTCTCAAAATGGAAGAAATGAAACACGATATGACGGGAGCTGCTACGGTGATGGGCGCTACCGTACTTGCTTCGCTCTGGAAATCTCCAAATCGCATTGTATCAGTAATGGCTTTTACTGAGAACATGCCTGACGGAAAAGCAATACAGCCAGGAAATATTTTAGTCTCTCGCAGTGGCAAAACCGTAGAGGTAATTAATACGGATGCTGAAGGAAGGCTAATTTTGGGTGATGCTTTAGATTTTGCACAGGATTTTAAACCTGATGTAATAATTGATGCAGCAACGTTAACGGGAGCTGTGTCAATAGCCTTGGGAAAACACTGTTGTGGCATTTTAGGGAATGATAACGCTATAATTTCGCAGCTTCAAAAAGTAGGCGAAAGCCAAGGTGAGAGGATTTGGCAACTTCCACTTTATGATGAATATTTTGAAGATTTAAAGTCCAATGTAGCGGATATGAAAAATGCAGCCAATGACTCTCAAGGAGGCACTATTAGAGCTGCTATTTTTTTGAAACAGTTTATCCGCAAAGGCACTCGCTGGGCACATTTAGATATTGCCTCAACGGC
>JACRAO010000037.1 GCA_016213345.1 Bdellovibrio sp.
AATGTTCTCCTTCGATAAGAGTTTTAGTAATGGCTTCAAAGGCTTCTTGCCAATTCTGGGCCCTGAAGGGAATGGAGTGGGTTTGTTTGGCAAATTGCTCTAGGAAATGGTTAATTTGCTGCTGCTTTGGCATTCCCTGAATGGCTTCAAAATAAAAATCCTTGTGTTTTCTTAAGCATTCCCTTAATAATGCACTCTTTCCAACACGACGACGACCATAAATGATTCCTAACTCTGCTCGATCTGATGTTAGTACGTGATGAATTTATTTTATTTCTTTTATTCTTCCAATAAGGGACATCAATATAATGTTAGTTCAGCAAATAGAACAAAGCAAGCATTCTTTGCTGAACTAACTATAACTCATTATGGATTGCTGTTAAAAGCATAGGCAGCATATACTTGTCATAATAAAGATTAGTATTTACAAAGTAATAATATTGTAGTACTATCTTAAATAATAGATTTCGAATGGGACGACGAAAAAGGTCAATATTATCAGAGGTGATTTATGGGAGATCAATATGATTTTTCAAATGCAAAAAAAACAAAGAAGACTAAAGAAATAAAGATCCTAAAGACCTTTCGACTAGATCCTGATGTGATTGAATGGCTTGAAGAACAAGGTGAAAAACAGGGAATAGGTTATCAAACTTTCTTAAATTGGTTTTTGAAAAAATCAATGGGAACCGTGCGTTCCTTGGAAGACCGCCTTGGAAAACTTGAAGAAGTTGTTTATCGGAAGAAAGCTTAAAATGCAATATCTCGGATTATCTGAGGAGAAATGATTTGGCTTCTTTCTCTGTAGCTTTTTTAACTAAAACATTTTGTGAATTCCAAAAAATCTGACAAGGACGTCCAGATTCTTCAATATACCAAAGGCTAAGCAGATCTCTAAAATATAATGTAATTTTTTTGGTTTTTGTTTGCTTCGACATGGCATCTTCTTTTTCTGGTCTAATCCATCCTGAAATAGGTTGGAAGTTTTCGTTTGCTCCGTCTTCTAAAATTGCATAAAATGACTTTGTCTGACCGACTTTAAGTGTTGGTAAATTTTTAGCTGCCCAGATTGGAAAGAAAACCTCAAAAAAGACATTTTTTGATATTACCTTCGAAAAAGGCGCTAATTGTTGTTTGTCTTTAGTTGTTTTGATTGTCATTATTGCAGCAGCGGTGCCTTTATTTTCAACAGAGGCGTCTATATTTATTTCAGCTGTCTTATTTTTTGTTTGAAAATTAAAAAATAAAGGTGTTAGTTCTAGGTTATTTTTGGCATATGCTCCAAGGTGTTCTTCGTTGATAAAGCCTTCTTCTTGTTTCCAATAGTGGTTTTGAAAAAAAATTCTTTGATCTACGGCTTCTACTTTGTCATGATAATAACCATATGGAATCTTATTTGCTATGCTTACGGTGTACCATTGATCCCATAATAACTTTCTTACTTCTTTGCTGCCAGCCATAGTTGTTTCGGAAACTAATATACATAATGACAATAGACTTAATATACTTATATTATTCATCTAAGATCCACTCTTTTTTGCAATGACGCCGTGATAGCCGCACCTGTAAGCAAAATTAACCACAAAATATAAATCCATAGGAGTAAAATAGGAATTGCTCCAAGGCTTCCATAAATTTTACTGTAAGAGACTACATTTTTTGTATAAATAGAATAACATAATTGAGCAATATTGAAAATTCCTGAAATAATAGCGGATGTAATTAGAGCAGACCATGTGTTTACTTTTCTATGAGGTACCCATTTGTAGATACAAAACAAAATTATGGTATTTAATGTGAAGAATAAAAATCCATTTGGTATTAATCGTGTAAGTTTTAATTCATTAGAGGTCATTGCGCCTAAAGCTATAGAAAGTGCCAGTGGACCTAACGTAATGAAAAACCAATATGTAGAAATTCGTTGAAACCAGGTTCTTTGGATTGTTGTTTTCCATACGCGATTGATTGCTTTTTCCGCACTCGAAAGCATACTCATACTTGTTAAGATAAGAGCTGCTAAACCTCCTGTTCCAATGGCTCCAGCATGTGCGTTCGAAATAAGTTTGCGTATGGTTTGCATGGCTTCTTCTGAAGTGCCTTCAGTTAAGTTTTCTAAGATGAAAGGTTCTATTATGGTGTAGAGTTTTTCCATTCCTCCAAAGGCATGAAAAATCGAAAAACTTACTGCCAGGAGCGGGATTATTGATAAAATAGTCGTGTAGGCAAGGCTTGAGGCAATTAAGAGGAGTTGAGCTTCGAGGATATGGTTTTTAATATCTGATATTATGAGTTTTAGTGATGTAAAGAAATTATGCAGACGTAGTCTCATGACACATTTATCGTCCTTATATTAAATACAATTAGTTTATTATTATGTAATAAATAACGCGGTCGTATATAAGTTTTATCTTTTCACTAAAATGCCCGATAATAGCATTAGACACACTATGTCTTTTATGGGGAATATTTCGATTAATACGGTGCTCCTATATGTGGCCTATGGGCTGTTTGGCATAGGTGTGTTTTTGTTTGTTCGCATGCTGCTCAAAGAAGAAGAAGCTCGCGTGGTCCAGGAAACCCTTGAAGATCTTAAAGGTAGAAAATCCAGTAGTAAATTTGTAAAAATAATCAGGCCATTTTTTACACAATATGTACTGCCGCTTGTTAGAGGAAAAGAATCTTTTGAAAACATGCGACAAAATTATCGAAGAAAACTAATAACTGCTTCACTAAAAGAAGAGTTTACTCCTGATGAGTTTATTGCTTTTAAATTCTTTTTGATTGGTTTTTTCCCAATAGCTGGAGCTATTTTCAATATTTTAGAGTTAATTGACGCAAGTTGGTATTATTTCGTTTTATTTGGTATTGGCGGCTGGTTTTACCCTGATTTGTGGATAGGTGGTCGTATCAAGAGACGACAGCGTGAAATTTTAAAATCCCTTCCTTTTATTGTAGATTTGCTAGTTCTTTCGACCGAGGCTGGTCTTGATTTTATTGGGGCTATTGGCAAAGTGGTAGAGAAAGCGGCTGCAGGTCCCCTGGTAGATGAGTTTGCACAACTGTTAAGGGAAATTAGACTGGGCTCTTCTCGTGCAGATGCATTAAGGGAGATGTCAATTCGTATAAATATGATTGAGATTAACTCCTTTGTGGCTATTTTGATTTCAGCTGATCAAATGGGAGCTTCGATAGGTAAAATATTAAGGCAACAGTCTGATCAAATTAGAACTGAAAGAATGATTCGAGCCGAAAAGGCCGGAGCAGCTGCGTCACAGAAAATTTTAATCCCCCTTGTATTTTTTATCTTACCTGCTGTTCTTATTATGATTTTTGGCCCATTTTTTCTGGATTTCTTAAGCGGGGGGGGTGGCAAGTAATTGACGGCCATGGGGGATAATAAACAATATGAGAATAATAAAAGTTAAATCCTTAAAAAATCAACAAGTTATGTCCGATAAGTGTTATGTAGCGGAGTCTTTTTTTGATCGACTAAAAGGACTTATGGGAAAAACTGTTTTAATGGAAGGAGAAGCAATGCTTTTCCCGCGTTGTCAAAGTGTGCATATGTGGTTCATGAAAATGTCCTTAGATATTATTTTTTTGAAACAAGGCAAGGAAAAAGAAATACACGAAGTTACATCTATTTTCGCACAAGTTAAACCATGGAAATTGTTACCTCTGTTGGATGTCAAAGCTTCAGAAGTTTTAGAATTACAAGCCGGGATAACAAAAAAATTGAATATTCAGGTAGGCGATAAGCTATGTATAAACTAACTATCATTTCAGGTCCAAACCGTGGAACAAGTTATGGTTTTCAAGATGGTGAAGTCAGTATTGGTAGACAAATGGGCAATACTGTTGTGCTTGTTTCTCCAAGTGTTTCTAAGCGACATTGTGTTTTGGTTGTTCAAAATGATGAAATAATTTTAAGAGATCATGGTAGTTCTAACGGCACTTTTGTAAATGGAATTTTAACTCGTTCAAAAACAATTGGTCCGGGGGATCGGATAGGAGTGGGCGAATTTATTTTAGAGCTTGTCAAACCTACGCCTCCTTCGCTTCATAATGCACCGGCAATTTATGGTTTAGGCAATGTAATTCAGTTTCCAGATAAAACACAAAAGAAGGACATTGGTGCCGAGGGCAATACTACTTCGTTAAAGTCAATAGAAAGAGTTCCTCAAGATTTTAAAGAAAAAGTAGCTTTGTTTATTGATAAACAAATTATGCCATTTTTTTATGCGTTAAATTTTAAATATGATTTGAAAACTATTGGTGCATGGATTTTGACTTTATTATGTTTAGGAAGTTTGTTGGTGTCTATACAGCCTTTGATTGAAGTTAATCACCAGAGTCTTATCAATGAACTGGGATTGCGAGCAAAATTTATAGCTAAACAAATTGTAGCAAAAAATGCACCATTTTTGGCTACTAAAACTGACATTAGCACAGATATAGGGTCATTAGAGAAAAGTGAAAAAGATGTTCGAATGGCGATATTAGTGGATTTAGAAAACAGAATTTTAGCGCCAACTAATCGAATGAATCAATATTTAGTCTCAGGCGAAGAGGCCAAGATTGCAATACAGACTAGAAACAGATTTTTATCTGGTAGAGAAGAAGGAGTCATTATAGAAGCCACTAATCATAACGTGGTTGCAATTGAGCCAGTTAAAATTTTTAATCCAAGGTTAAATAAAAATATAGTAATAGCAATGGCTATTGTATCTATTGATTCTTTACAATCGTTGCCTAGTTTAGGTGATGTCGGACTATTTTATTCAAAAGCAATAGTTTTAAATGGACTACTTTTTATTATTGCTTTTTTAATTTTGTATTTCAGTACATTGAAACCTTTCCAGGTTTTAAATGACGATATTGATAAGGTCTTAAAGGGTGATATGAATCAAGTTACTAAAGAATTTAAAATTTCCGAACTTAGTTCTCTTTGGGATAATATAAATTCAGCTTTGCAAAGGGTGCCTAGAAGCACCATGACCATGAGCGGAGTAGATAATATGTCATTTCAAGGCACTTTATCGTCCGCAGATTGTGTAGCACCTTTTGAAGTTATTGGTGGTATTTCAAAACATGGCATTGTAGTTTGTGATTCAGAAAAGAAGATTTTATATTTCAATCAAGTTTTTGAAGAAATTAGTGGATTACATATTGAACAAGTCAAAGGTGAAACTTTGATGTCAGCAGGAAGAGATCAAGCTTTTTTAGCTCTTTGTCAGGATATGTTTTCTAAAGTGGTTTCTGGTGGGCCATCAATTCAGGAAGAGTTTGAATTTTCTGGTGTTTTATTTGGTATTTATTTAATAGCTATGGGTGCAGCAGGAACAGCACCAAAATGTTATGTTTTTATTATAGAGAAAAAAGAAGGGGCGTAAGATAAAATGGGAAATGCAATTAAATATAGGCATATCTCAGCTCCAATGCATCCCAGTGAAAAAGCGAGAATAAAAATAGTTCAGGGTCCTGACCATGGAACAGTATTTGTAATTACTGGTACTAAAGCCACAATA
>JACRAO010000036.1 GCA_016213345.1 Bdellovibrio sp.
CTCTAAGGAACTTAAAGTGCCAATTATTGCACTTTCTCAGTTAAATCGTGGTGTTGAGTCAAGACAAGATAAAAGGCCTATGCTTTCGGATTTGCGCGAATGTGTAACTGGCAACACACTTGTTGTATTAGCTGATGGTCGACGTGTGCCTATTCGAGATCTTGTGGGGCAAACCCCAGAAGTTCTTTCAATGAACGCAAAAGGGAAAATTATTCGTGCACAATCAGATCTTGTGTGGTGTGTGGGGAAAAAACCGATTTTTGAGATAACACTTGCAAGTGGCCGTAAAATTCAGGCAACTTGTAGTCATAGGCTTTATTCTCTTCAGAGCTGGAAGAAAGTGAGTGAACTTAAAGTTGGAGATCGACTTGCAATTGCAAGAATGATTTTAGAACCAAAAGCCACTAAGAGATGGTCAGATGATCGAGTTGCCTTACTTGGTGAATTAATTGGGGATGGAAGTTATTTGGTCCATGGTCCTATGCGGTACACAACTGCTTCAGAAGAATGCAGCCAGTTGGTCACACAAGCAGCAATAAATCAATTTAATGTAAGGGTAACTCGATATAAGGGTCGTGGAAATTGGCATCAGCTTTTATTTTCTGGTAATGGCAATCGTTGGCATCCTGCTGGTATGAATTTATGGTTACGTAAACTTGGTGTTTATGGACAGCGCTCTCATCAAAAGCGAATACCCAGTGAGGCTTTTGCCCTTGATAACAAACAAATTGGACTTCTGCTTAGGCATCTTTGGGCAACTGATGGAACTATTTATGTGCGAAAAACTGGTCAACGTGGAAGTCATGGTGTACATTTTTCTACTTGTAGCCGAGGATTAGCTGATGACGTATCAGCACTATTGCTTCGCTTAGGCATTGCGGCAAGAATTCAAACAGTAAAGTCTGTATATAAGAACCCAGTCAGTATGGTTTGGGTACGTGGTGTTGAAGCTCAGTCTGCTTTTTTGTCTAAAGTTGGAGCGTTTGGTCCACGAAAAGTTCAGGCTGAAAAATTAGCCACAGCATTATCTAATACAAGTGCTAATACCAATGTTGATACAGTACCTGTAGAAAATTTTGATCGTGTCAGGAGTTTGATGAAAAGTAAAAAAATTTCATGGCGTTCTATGGCTACAAGACGTGGTACTTCTTTTGGAGGGAGTTCACATTTTAGTTTTGCCCCTTCTAGAGGTGTTCTGAAAGATTATGCAATGATACTAAATGATAAATATCTGAAAGATATGTGTGAAAATGATATTTTTTGGGATCGTATAATGTCTATTGTATCTGTTGGAGAAGACGAAGTTTATGATTTGACTGTTCCAAGCACTGCATCTTGGCTGGCTGATGGTATTGTAAGCCATAATTCTGGTGCCATCGAACAGGATGCAGATATGGTGTGTTTTGTATATCGTGACGAGGTCTATAATAAAGAAACAGAGGATAAGGGAGTAGCAGAACTCATAGTTGCAAAACACCGTTCAGGTGAAACCGGGACAGTGCGATTGAGTTGGCTCCCAGAGTATACTTTATTTGGCAATCTGGCTTCTGATATGGCTGGTACACCTGTGCTTGTGCATTATTCAGATAAAGGCAGATAGAGGAGATATTACGCTTTAAATAATAATAAACAAGACAGATCAAGCCTTTTTTTGAGAGGTACTTCAAATTTTCCAGAGAACGAAACACGACCTTCACCTTGAAATTTTACCACATAATCTCTGAGCCAACAATGGTGCGCCATGTTCTACAATGAGCATTTTACCTTCATTTTATAACTATGTGAAGTGTCCTTTTATTAGCGGTTTTCACTAACTTAGGTACACATTACATATAATCAAAAAAATCTTTCTCAGCAACTGCTTTTAAGGGGCTGGATTCTGAGTCTCTGGTTCTCGTATGTTTTGTAATTGATTTGAATCTTGAATCTCATTTGGCATTATTGCAACTTATGTAATAGATCTCGTTATTTGGCAATAGGGAGTTTGTGAGGGGAGGGAATGATATAAAAGTACTCTTGACTTATACAGTATATTGTTTTATACATATCATATGGATACTCTGCTTGTTTTTAGTGCTCTCAACGAAAAATTAGAAAAACAAAACACTAAGAGAGAATTTTATATTTGTGGAGCAGCAGCTCTCATTGCTCTTCGGGTTATTACAAGAGCTACTCAGGATGTAGATGTTTTAAAACCGGTTATCGATGATGAACTAAAAACAGCAGCAAAGAAGGTTGCTTCTACTCTCCAACTGAAAGAGGGCTGGCTCAACAATGGACCTGCTTTACTCGCAAATGAGTTGCCTCGAAATTGGGAACTTAGATGTTCAGAAGTATTTCGTGGCACTCATCTCAAAGTTCACTCCATTGGGCGAAAAGATTTGATTTATTCAAAACTCTACGCGGCAGCAGACCGCATGGACGATGTTAACGATCTGGTCGCATTAAAACCAAATATGAGTGAGCTTGAGGACGCACGACTTTGGGTTTTAGAGCGAGATGCGTCGGAAATATGGCCAAAAATTGTCGATGAATGCCTGTCTATGGTCAAAAAAAAGTTAGGATATGAAAAATAAAAAAAATATAACTGAAATTTGTTCTTCAGATCCCATTCGAGATGCGTGGGAAAGTTTAGGCATTGCTTTTGTGTTTAATAAGTCTCAAGTTCGTCATGCAGATCCGGAGTTTACTTTGCTGCAAACACTCGGTGAATTATACGAAGACAGAAAAATGCTTAAGCTTATTCTGGCTTGGCTCAGAGAATATAGAGAGCTTATCCATGTGGAAAGAGTAAAAGCGCTCTCAGTAAACCTTTCGCCAATAAACTTAGCTTGGTTAGGTTGTATTGCCCTTCATCAAGCAAACGAAGGGGATTTAAGATGTCATGTGATCATTCGGTTGGTAGAAAAAAAACTTGGCAAATATGCTCCATATTTTAAGATGACCCATTTTGATGCACTTCAGGGCAAAAGACTAGGTGTGGATCCTTTTTTTGCTCAATTTGGTTTGCCTATTCCCTGCCTTCAAGCTGCTGATGAAAGGAAAATTAGACCTAGAAAACATGTTATTGCTAGTCACCTATGGTTAAGGATGCGATTACTTTTTGGGACAAACTGGAGAGCTGATATTGCAGTTGTTATGATTAGAGGCTTAGCTCAAACCCCATATCAGACAGCAAAAATTTTAGGCTGCAACTATGAGACAGCCTATCGAAACTGGAAATCTCTTAAAGAAACTGAAGTTGAGACTTTAGGATTTGTGGTAAAATAAAGGTGTAGGCAAAAGTGGTCTAGTTTAAATTACTTCAAGTGTAGTATTTTTTGCCCTGATTTACGTACAGATGAACTCCTTATTTGGATGGCACAAATAAGTATGTCTGATTTATGCAAAAACTTGCAAAAATAAGACATGCTTACTATAATAGAGAAATGCCACACACAAGAGCAAGACGTATTTTGGAATTATTTGAAACTCGTCTCAGATTATTCCCGGTTGTAGGTATTCTGGGTGCTCGCCAAACCGGAAAGAGTACGTTTTTGCGAGATATCCTCTCGCGAGTTCGCTCGACTAATTATATTACTTTAGATCGACAGGAAGCCAAGGCCAATGCAATGCGACAGCCAACTCTTTTCATTCAAAATCTTGAAGAGGAAAAAATTAAAACGGTCTGTATTGATGAAATACAAAAAGCACCTGTTTTATTCGATACAATTAAAGCGGAGGTGGACGAGAAAAAAAGGCCAGGCCGTTTTGCAATTTCGGGTTCCACGGAGTTTTCAAAAAAAACAGGTGTCAATGAGTCTCTCACAGGACGAATTTCGCTTCTTCGTATATTTCCACTGAATTTTTCGGAAATATATCAGAAGAAAAGCATATTTTTTTTAGCCAATCCATTCAAGGTGAATGCCATTCGAGAAGAAAGTTTTTTAAAACATATTCAAACAACTGTTGACCGGGGCGGTATGCCGGGGATTTTTGGAATTCGTGAAAAAAAGATCAGAGAAGCCTTGATTGAAGGCTGGATCGAAACGACCTGTACCAGGGACCTGGCAAATT
This sequence comes from Bdellovibrio sp., assembly GCA_016213345.1. Lineage (GTDB taxonomy): Bacteria > Bdellovibrionota > UBA1018 > UBA1018 > UBA1018 > JACRAO01. The sequence continues at coordinate 4,057 of JACRAO010000036.1, forward strand.
TTAATATTCCTAGATTCAACCCTGATCTTGCACGTAGAATTTTGATCGCAACAGCGAAGGCTCAGGTTCCAAATCGAACTGAGATTTCACATGCAGTTGGGCGGACACCTCGACAGATTGAAGCTTATTTTCAGGCATTCAAAGCAATTTTTGTATTCTATGAGATTGAGCCTTATCCGGGGAGTGCTGGAAAATCATATTTTTATATATTAGATTCAGGAATAGCTGGGTTTGCAGGATCAAGTTTTGAACGTTGCTTTGAAATTTGGTTTTTGAATGAATGCTTTTCTCAGTTTTCATACCTTGGAGAAATGCATCCTGACGTCTTTTACTACGAATCCACTAGAGGATCTAGGATTGATTTTGTAATTCAAGCAAGAAAATTAAAATATGCAGTCAAGCTGATTCATGAAGAGGCACCTAGCGCTTATTCCTTTCGTGGTCCAGAGGCATTTTTGAAGAAACATGGCAATATACCCGTGCTCATGGCAGCGCCTTGTTTATCATTTCAAAAAGTGCATCCAAATGTTCGTATTGTTCCTTGGACAGCTTTGGCAGTGTAAATAGATTTTGTTGAAGATATCGAAACTGAAAATCTCTTAAAGAAACCGAAGTTGAGATTTTAGGATTTGTGACAAAATAAAAGTTACAC
>JACRAO010000006.1 GCA_016213345.1 Bdellovibrio sp.
CTAAAGTGTCACCTTTTTTAATCAAATATTGATCGCCATTTTTTTCTATAGTAATTGTGGCTGAAGATTTTTCTAATTTTAGCACTGTCCCTTTTGCTATCGAATTTGGATTTGTGACTTTATCTTTGTTTAGTTCATAAATTTTATTCCACCGATAAAGATCACCGTATGTTTCGAAAGCAATTTTCATCAATGTATCACCAGATTGGACTGTATAATCTTGGTATTCCTCACTAATTGGGGCTTTGGCCTCTGGTTTTGGTGTCTCTTCAGGAGGGGGGGGTGTCGTGTTTGTTACGGTCTCATTTTTTTGAGGCTCTGGAGCTGGTTGTGGATTTTCAGCGGGAGTTGGTTCAGGTACAACATCTGTTTGAGCTTCTTGGGTAACTGAGGCATCTGATGGGAGCAGTTCGTCTTCAAGTGAGTCAGTTTTTTTTGATTTCGAACACCCAAAAGTACCCATTAGCAAAACAATGGTGATCCCAATAATAATTTTCATTAGAGTCTTATTTGTTTTCATAAGTTCCACCCCAAAATTTCAGTACATGGTGGGTTTACAATAAACTTTTCGGAACTCTACAAATGAACTTAAATTAAGATGAAGAGAAAACTTGATTTTCTAGGTAAATGTCCCTTTGTTCTAAAGTCGAAAGGATAAGATGCGTTAAGTGGTTAAAATCTTTTGGATTATTTAAAAAATCTAAATCATTACTGTCAATAATAAGTTTTTTACCGGCTTTATAATGCCCCATCCACTCGTCATAATAGAGGTTTAGATTGATAAGATATTCATCCGTTATGCTTTTTTCATATTCTCTGCCGCGTTGTTGTATTCTTTCTTTAAGCTTAGGCAACGATTTTTTTAGGTAAATAATCATATCAGGTGGTGCTAAAAAACCACACATTACACGATAAAGCTCTAAATAGTTGTTATAATCCCGTTTTTCCAACTTACCTTGTTCATATAAATTGCGAGCAAAAATATTCGCATCCTCATAAATACTTCGATCTTGGATAGAACTCTCTGTGCCTTGCGAAATTTTTTGATGAGCTTTAAAACGACTATTTAAAAAGTATATCTGCAATGAAAACGACCATCGGCTCATATCTTGATAAAAATCAACTAAGTATGGATTGTCTGCAACAGATTCAAAATGTGCATTCCAGCCAAACTTTTTTGATAGAAGCTGAGTTAGAGTCGTCTTTCCGGTTCCTATGTTGCCTGCAACTGCTATAAAAATTTTCTGACTTACCAAAGACGCCACCCCCGACTTTTTAACAAATAAATTGGGGGACACCTGTTAGTCAAGTCTAATTTTTCATGCTTCTTTTCTTCCGCCCTCTTGTGCCCACTTTTCTAGCATTTGTATGGTCACAGATTTTGGTCGTTCAAGCGCATACCCAAGAGCTCGATCCCACGTAATGTTCGTTAGCACTCCTAGTGCCATACCAACTCCAAAAAGCACAGTATAAAAATCGTATTCAACGAGTCCATAATGCCATTGGATTACACCACTTTGTGCGTCTACGTTCGGCCACGGATTTTTTGTTTTACCATGTTCTGTGAGCACGCCTGGTGCAACCTTGTAAATCATATTTACAAGACTAAATATCGGATCATTAGGTAGGTGTTTTTGGCAAAACTGCATTTGAGCGGTATAGCGAGGATCTGTTTTTCGCAATACTGCATGCCCATAGCCAGGGATTACCTGCCCACTATTGAGAGTGTCCCAGAGAAATTTCTTAAGCTCTTCTTGGGTAGGTGGTTTCCCTCCCATTTTATTTAACACAGCTTGAATCCACCGTAGCACTTCTTGGTTTGCAAGACCATGGAGTGGCCCAGCAAGCCCGTTCATACCTGCAGAAAAACTGTAATAAGCATCAGATAGTGTAGATGCAACTAAATGCGTGGCGTGTGCCGAAACGTTACCGCTCTCGTGATCAGAGTGGAGGATGAAATACATTCTGGCTACATCATCATATGGTTTTGCAATTCCCATCATATGAGCAAAATTTGCTCCTAAATCCAAATCATTGTTTGATGAAATAGTTTTACCGTTTTTATATTTGTATCGATAGATAAAAGCGGCAATTTCTGGCAGTTTTGCCATAAGATTGCATGAATCTTCATACATGGGATCCCAGTATTCAAGTTTGTTCATGCCAGTGGCATAGCGATTAGCAAAAACAGATTCTTTTTGCATAGAAAGTACAGCTGTTGAAAGCATTGTCATTGGGTGTGAGTCCTTTGGCATAGATCGAAGAACATCAAAAACATAGGGTGGTACTTTGGAGCGATCTTTAAAGTCTCTAACTACGTCAAGAGTCTCTTCCACGCTTGGTACTTCGCCAGTCATGAGAAAATACCAAAAGCCTTCAACATAGGGATATTCTGATCCAGGTACTTTTGGCAATGCAGCGAAAGTTTCATCAATTGTCTTACCGCGAAAACGAATCCCCTCTTGCGGATCAAGGTAGGAAATATCAGTAACTAAGCATCTCACATCACGCGCACCTCCAATGCATTGTTCAATGGTTACGTGATCAATCACTGTTTTTCCCAACTCTTTTGTAAGTTTTGTAACTTTAGGTCGTTCTGCTTTTATCTTTTCTGATAGTCTTTCTTTTAATCTCATCATAAAGTACTTCCTTTCTAAGTTAACCCATGGTTCACTTAACTTGATTTATATAGTGGGTAACATAAGTTACCTCTTATATGTAATTTTGGCCTCAAATATAGAATTAATGCTTAACAAAGTAAACAAATTTTACTGTTTGTGAACATAGTCAAACATGAAAAATCGCTTATCAAAGTGACTTTTTTACCCAATTTAGATTTATTTGAGCAATTTTGTTATTTTGACTGTATTAATTTTAATAAATTTTTTGCTTCTATATCGTTATTTTTGGTGTGTTTTAGTTCTTCTAGGGCTTGTTTGAATTCTCCACGTTCATAAAAAGTCTTTGCCAGCAAAGAATGGATTTCTGTATCATATGAGTTTAGTTTTATTGCAAATCTAAGCGTTTCATGTGCTGCATCATGCCTGCCCTCTAATAGTTGGCATTGTCCTAAACTAACAAGTACCTCAAAATGATAGGGTTCAAGAAGTAATATGCTTTGTAGTTGTTGTATGGCTTGTTTGTATTTTTTTTCTTTAATAGAGGTTAAAGATTCTTGATAGTTTTGAAGTGTATTTTTAGTGAGAAATAGTCTAGATAGTACGTTGATTCTGCGAACTAAAAATTCTCTTTTGTCATTATTATTTTCTTTTTGTATGTGTTGTTCTAAAAGCTGAAGGGCCTCTTCTCTTCTCCCTAACATGGTGTAGGTTTTTGCTAGATTTAAAAGAGACAATATATGATAGGGGTTTGTCTTTAAAATATCTTTAATAATCAGTGCAGCCTCTGGTAATTTATTTTTTGTAAGTAAAATAATAGCTTCTTGATAATCAAAAGAACTTTTTATAGAAAGTGTATTAGTGTAGTCACAAAAACTTTGAGATGGGGAAAATGCAAACACAATAAACAAAAAATAAGCGTACTTCTCGACAGAGTGCATAAGACCAGTTAAACTAGAGCTAGTTCTAATATATGGCAAAAAGTAAGATATTGGACGAGAATGGGGTATTAATGTCATACCGATTCATTAAACAAAATATGGCTCCTTTTGTCAAAGGCATTAAAGCTAATTGTTTTTCCGGAATTGTTATATTTATTTTATCTTGCTTTGCTTATGATCTACATAGCCAAGAAAACCAGAGTGTTGGCCAAAAGACCGACCAAAACGCTTCAGAAGATAAAGAAAAACTTTCTGATAGCACAGAAAAGCTTCCTGATAGTACAGAAAAGCTTCCTGACATTACAGCAAAAACTTATCAATCAAAAATAATCCGAAAAAGTAAGTCGAGTCGCATTTACTTATTAGAGATCGCTACGGATAATATGCCGCAAGTAGGCAGGATACTGCTTTTTAAAAAAAATGCCGAGCCCGTAAAAGCATTTAGAGTATTAAAAATTTATTTTGAAAAAGATCAGTTTGCTGCAAAAGCAGTCAGAAAGTATCCAAATTATTTGCAGTTAAACACTAACGAAACTTATTTTACAGTTGAGAAAATATCTGACGTCATACCACCAGAACCCACAGCAGCTGATTTGGAGGATCTAAAAGAATTAGAGGCTCCAGAAATGCCCAAAGAACCACCACCAGAAGAAGTCCAAGAAATCTCCCCAATAGAGAAAGATAAAATTAAGGAAATAGAAACACTACCTGCTCCGGAGGAAGAGCCAAGCTTAAGCGAGGATGAAGATTTGTGGCTTAGTTTAACAGCAGAGGAGGTTTTTCCGCTTGATTTAAACAGATTTGGATTGAGTGCGGAGCTTGGTTTTTTAAGGGCAGTAAATCCAGATTCTATAGTTTATTACTTTTCTGGTGGTGGATTTAGGTTTAATTTAAAGCTATTTCAAATAGTTTTTATTAAAAGGCCATTGTTGCAGGATTCTTTGACATTAGAAGCCGCGGCATTCCTAGTAAGAATCCAAAATCTTGGTGGTGGCCTAAATGCCTACACGTTAGTTCCCACCATTGGGGATCTTAGATATACAATCCACATAGGCGAAGGCTTTAATGTTTTCTTTTATGGCGGGATTTCAAAGGGTTTTGTTATTAGTACTGCACAAGGAGATTTAGATGTTATTAAATCTTTTTCAGTATTTCAGCCGGCTGCTGGGGGAGGAATTATTTTTCGGGTAGGTCCTAATTGGGAAGTGAGAGTAAATTTGGGTTATGATATGGTTGGTGGCGGTATTTTGCTTAGGTTTTAAAGAATGGGAAACACATTGCATACAATCCTTGCTTTTCTGGCTTTAGCTCTTATTTATAGTTGCGGAGTGGCTGGTCCGCCTTCCCCACTATTTCCTGACACGCCTCAGGATTCTGATTTGCCAGAAAAAAGAGTTTTACAATCTCCATCTCCATTTCCTTCTTCGACTCCTTTTCTGGTGCCATCTATTTCTCATAATAAAAAAACAGTAAAAACTAAAAAAACAGGAAAAAAATTAACAAACTAATAAATATGGCTTTAGTAGGTAGTTTTTTTAAATATAAAAATGGCACATTAACGATAGAAGAGATAGCACTTAAAAGAATTGCAGAAAAAACAAGAACCCCAGTCTACATATATTCACAAAAAGCTATTTTACAAACTCTATCAATGCTTAAAAAAGCGCTTAGTGGAGTAGAGTTATTTATTTGTTATGCTGTAAAAGCAAACGCAAATCCAACATTACTAGAACTTTTTGCTAAACAAGGGATTGGTGCAGATATAGTTTCAGGAGGTGAGTTAAAACAAGTTATGCACTCTGGCATGCGCACAAGCGGCATAGTTTTTTCGGGTGTTGGTAAAATGGAGCATGAAATCAGAGCAGCCTTAGAAAAAAATATTTATGCATTTCATGTTGAATCAGAAGAAGAATTATTTGTTATTAATGATATCGCAAAGAGTTCAAATAAAAAAGCGTCTATTGCTTTTAGATGGAATCCCGATGTTGATGCAAAAACACATCGTTATATTGCAACAGGATTGAAAAAAAATAAGTTTGGTTTAAATAAAAGTGAAATTTTTTCTTTGCTTAAAAAACGTAATCAATTGAAATATGTTGATTTCAAGGGAGTAAGTATTCATATAGGAAGCCAAATTATAACATTAAAACCCTTTCAAGAAGCTTTTTATAAAACACAAACTCTTATTCTTGAAATTCAAAGTATGCTCGCAAAAAAACTTTCTTTTGTGAGTTTGGGTGGCGGGCTTGGCATTACGTATAAAAATGAGAAACCTTTTCCGCTTAAAGAATATGGCAAATTAATTTTAAAACTTTTTGGCCCCGCCTCTAAAACGCCACTTAAAGTGATTTTAGAACCGGGTAGATTTTTGGTTGGTAATGCTGGAGTATTGCTTACAAAAGTTTTGTATAGAAAAAAAAGAAAGGAGAAGGACTTTTTAATTTTAGATGCCGGCATGAATGATTTATTAAGGCCAGCTTTATATCAGAGTTATCATGAAATTTTACCTCTAGACGAAGCATTATTAAAGGGTAAATACAAAAAGACAGATCTAGTGGGGCCGGTGTGTGAGTCTTCTGATTTTTTTGCATTGGGACGATTGTTTCCTACTGGTGTGAATCGGGGAGACTATTTGGCAGTATTTTCTGCTGGGGCGTATGGATATAGCATGGGCAGTCAATATAATTTGAGACCACGACCTGTAGAGGTTTGGGTAACCAAAGATGCGAGAGCTTCATAAAGTGGTTTTTTGTGATCTATTTTATCAATATTTCTAATAAAATTCTTTTTATTTTATCTAGATCTGCCGGGTTTTTGTCTAATGCTTTCAGAGCGTCTTGTGCTTGGAACTTAACCCAAGTCGAATAATGCGTGGACATCAACATATCTTGCCCCACTCTTGATAAACAGGCTCTAATTGTTTCAAGACTATTCCAATGATCATTTAAGCAATGATTTAGGTCGTCTTCTGTGTAAGAGCGATTAGCAATAACCCTTAGGCAATCTACAGTATCTTCTGGTTTTGCTCCCATAAAGGCATCACATAACCCTAAAGCTAGCGGATTAAATTTATTTGGTGCTTTAATAATTTCAAAAATAATTTCAAAGTTATAACATAGCGAAATAATTAATAAAATTAAATTATTTGCTTTTTTTAATAATATTAAGTAATATTAACAATAGGTAAAGGAGTGTTTTATGAGGATCGCACGCCGGTCAATTGAACGCGAATTAGAATTTTTCTTCTGGAGTGCTGGGTTTATTTTTGGACTTATCTTTGCACTTAGTCTTGGGGGTTGTAAAAAAGCACAAAAACTAAGTCTGCTACAGCAAGAGAGTACTGAATATTCAAAAAACGTTCCTGCAGAAAACGTTCCAGATCAAAAATCAATAATCCCAAAACATATTTTAGAAAATAAAATAACCCCCAAAGTAGAACTGCAAAATAATCTAGTTTCCCCTGCATCCATACACTCAGTGGAAAAGCCAATTCCACTTAAAAAAACATGTTTTATCCTAACATTTCATCATAAACCACTTGCTTCGCATTCTAGTGATGACGCATGCCTAGAACATAATAATTTGATCAGTTTGGCTCACTCTCAGATTCTAGACAAATCACTTTGTATAAAAATAGATAATGTTCCTGTTGCTCACCAAATTATGCCGCAGAAAAATAAGTTACGAAAAAATAAAGTGAATAATATAGAAGTTTTAATTGGTCCAGTAGCTGGACCTAATTCTGTGATTACTGCGCATTACTGTCTAAAAGGCTCAATTTGTAAAGAAGAATGTAAAATTCCTAAGGATAAATTTATGGAATCTCTTGGTGTTGCGCAAGATCATTTTATACAAACTAAAAATGTTAAATGGGATGCAAGTATTCATCAAGAAGAAGGCGAAGCCGCTCTGGGCGTAGATCAAGACCTAGAAAGAGAAATGTCACTTGGAGAAGCTCAGAGTATTTTTTCAGGTTGGACATTAGATAAAAAAGATGAAACTTGCGCACAAAAAGGAGTCTGAAATTTTTTTATGGAGAAAGATATATGCGCCACAAAAAATTATTTAAATCTTTTTTTTGGTGCCTGATTTTAGGAGCTTTATTTATGAATTGCACTGGTCAGCTCAAAAGCTCATTTCGTCTAGCGCAGCAGGAACAAACTTTTAGCGCTCAACAAGAAATAAATACAAAAATTGATCTTCTTTGGGTAGTAGATAATTCAGCAAGTATGGATGTTTCACAACAAAAACTCAGAAATGGATTTTCAGGATTTGCAAAAAAATATATGCAACCCACATGGGATATACGAATTGCAGTAATTACTACTGATACTTATTTGGCACACCAATCATTTTATAGTTATTTAAATAAACTCGTTCCAGGTACAACAGGATGGAAATCAACTTATATTAACAGTCGTTTAAATACTTTTACGAATCCAAGCTGGAATCCAGAACTTGTAAATCTCTCTACTGGAGCATTTGATTCTGGAGTACTTTTTAAAGAACTGGTACCAGTGTGGAATCAAAACTACGCAAGACTTTTACCAGGTGTCCATGACGGCCCGATCCCAGCACTGTGCTCAGAGCTAATGCCATATTTTATCAAAGGCCCCGCGCAATGTGCTACGCGAGATGATCAAACAAAAAACACAGGCACTTTGCGTTGTGTGACTCCAAATACTCAAAATGGTGAATCTAGCGTAACCCAATGTGTAAATACGGTTCAAAATGATTCAATTCATTCTGGAAAAGCCATCATCTCTACACAACCACAAGGTGTTCCTGCCGATTCTGCTTGGACTGAGCAACTTATTCATAATTTTATGGTTAACGCCAGCACAGGTAGCGCAGGTCACGGATCAGAGCGTGGGTTATATTCTGTATTACAACTTTTACATGATAATGAGTCAACAGAAACCGCTTTTTTCAGAAAAGATAGTTTGAGAGGTATTATTTTCGTTAGCGATGAAGATGACCAAAGCCTAGCTATAGACGAAAATCCTGATTACAATTATTCACCTTATATTAATTATAAATGTGATCAAGCTTCTTTAGAAAGTATGAATAGCGGTGTATCAGTTAGTGGCGTTAATGGCTATTGTTGCTCGAATATAAATAATAATTGTTTTTATGGAAAGTACGGAACAAGTTGTCAATCTAAGACAATAGAAGAC
>JACRAO010000042.1 GCA_016213345.1 Bdellovibrio sp.
CTCTGTTAATGTTTTTTCCATTTCTACAAAATTCATTTTCTCAACATCTCTAAGAACAGGTACAACAAGTCCACGATCCGTTCCAACCGCAATACCAATATCATAGTAATCATGATAAATGATTGTGTTGTCTTCGACATAAGCATTAATCTCGGGCACGACTTTTAATCCTTCAATAGACGCCTTTGTGAAAAAAGACATAAAACTCAAGGCCACGCCATGTTTTGCTTTGAAGTTTTCTTTTTCTTTATTTCGTAGGGCAATGACTTTGCTCATATCAATTTCGTTAAATGTCGTCAAAATCGCTGCCGTTTGCTGTGCTTGTACTAGACGTTCTGCAATACGACTGCGCAGTGTGGACATAGCAACCCGTCTTTCGTATGTATTGGCATATATGTTGGTGCCTTTCATGATGGGTTGTACAGTGGCTGGCTGAGTAAATTGCAAAACATCTCCCTTTGTAACTCTCCCGTCCTTACCAGTTCCAGCAATGAGTGTAGTGTCAATCTTTTTTTCTAATGCTGCTTTTCTTGCTGATGGAGCCAAATGTGTTGGTGATGGATTTGCTGCATCGTCAACTGTTCCAATGATTTCACCAACAGGAACTTTGGCGCCATTTTGCTTTAAAATTTTCAATACACCAGTACTTGGTGCTACTAGCTCGACGGTGGCTTTGTCTGATTCGATTTCCAATAAGAGCTCTCCAGATGTTACAAATTGGCCGTCCTTCTTTAGCCATTTTAAAATACTAACGACAGTGATTGATTCGCCAACGTTTGGTGCGATTATGTTATTCATTATATCTCCGTGGTGCTTTCATATTAGTTAACTTTTAATGCCTGGTCTATGATTTCTTTTTGCTCTTGTTCATGAAGTTTTGACGACCCCACAGCAGGAGCAGCCCCGATTTCCCTACCAATATACACAATCGAAGTACTTAATAATTGCATACTGACAAAACTCCAGGCTCCCATATTTTGTGGCTCTTCTTGTACCCAAAATATTTCACTCACATTTTTGTAACGGTTTAAAGTAGAGGCCAATAACGTTTCCGGCCATGGATAAAGCTGCTCGATTCTGATTAGAGCTATATTAAATAATTTTCGCGCAGATCTTTCACTAAACAGGTCATAATAAATTTTCCCGCTACAAATAAGCAATCTTTTTATTTGGTTAGGTTCTGTAATAACTGGATCGTCTATGACTTCTTGAAATCCATGCTTAGTAAACTCACTCAGGTCAGAGACCGCTAGGGGATGCCTGAGTAAACTTTTAGGAGACATAATTATTAATGGCTTCCTGAAAACCCATTTAATTTGGCGGCGTAGTGCATGAAAAAGTTGAGCTGGTGTAGTTAGATTACAAACTATAATATTATTTTTACCGCATAAACTCAAAAATCGTTCCAATCGTGCACTCGAATGCTCTGGTCCCTGACCTTCATAGCCATGCGGCAATAAAAGAACAAGACCACTCATGCGCTGCCACTTAGATTCTGAGGAAGAAATAAATTGATCGATTATTACTTGTGCCCCATTTGCGAAATCTCCAAATTGTGCTTCCCAAATCACTAAGGATCTGGGATTTGCCAAAGAATAACCAAACTCAAATCCCATGACAGCAGCCTCAGATAAATGACTATTGTAAACAAAAAAGGGTGCTTGCTTTTCATCTAAGTGATTAAGCGGAATATAAGTTTCGTTAGTATTATAATCATACAAGATAGCATGCCTATGTGTAAAGGTACCACGACCCGAATCTTGCCCAGAAAGTCTGACTGCATGATTTTCTAATAGCAATGTAGCATACGCCAATATTTCGCCATTTCCCCAGTCAATATCGCACCCTTCCTGTACGGAGTGATTTCGTGTTTTGAAAAAACGATTCAGTTTTGGATGCAAAGCAAAGGTTGGTGGAACATGATTTAGCTTGTCTGAGAGTTGTTTTAATATTTCTTCTGAAACCGAAGTAGTGATCTGGGTAAAAATGTCTTTATATGTTGGTTGTCTAAATCCTGACCATTGTCCCTCAAAAACTGAAACATATGGCTGTGGTATTTTTTCTTGTGCATGTTTTTGTGCTTGTGTCAGATCGAGCATGATCTCATCAAACATGTTTTTAGACTCGATTTCAGTTAAAATAGAAGATTTCACTAGTTTTTTTTCATATATCTCTCTTGTGGTGTGATGTGCTTTAATTTTTTTATACATTGCAGGTTGAGTAAAAGCTGGTTCATCTGACTCGTTGTGACCATGTCTGCGATAACAAATAATATCAATAAACACGTCAGTATTAAATTTCTGTCTGTACTCGGTTGCTAATTTTGAAACAAACCACACAGCTTCTGGATCATCACCGTTGACATGAAAAATCGGAATATCCAGCATTTTTGCTAAATCTGTGCAATACGTAGTCGAACGACATTCCTGTGGTATAGCGGTAAAACCGATTTGATTATTTACAACAATATGTAAAGTACCGCCCGTGGTATAGCCGTCAAGTTGCGAGAGGTTTAGAGTTTCATAGCAAATACCCTGGCCAGAAAGGGCAGCATCTCCATGAATCGTAACAGGAATCACTTGAATTCGATTTTTGTCTTTGTGTAGTTCTTGTTTTGCGCGGGTTATACCTTCTATCACCGGGTTTATGGCTTCTAGGTGGCTTGGATTAGAAGCTAGCGACAAATGCACAGTCTTGCCTTGTAAGGTAGAGATATCAGCCGAATAGCCCTTGTGGTATTTTACATCGCCTTCGCCCAAAGAGTCATTGGTCTGATATTTTGCTTCGAATTCTGTAAAAATATATTCTAGTTTTTTGCCAAAAATATGAGTAAGAACATTAAGTCTTCCCCGATGTGCCATGCCTAAGACAAATTCTTTAGCACCTAAGTTTGAACCTGTTTCGATCATACAATCCAAAGCAATAATTAGTGATTCTCCTCCTTCTAAAGAAAATCTTTTTTGAGCTACATATCTTGTATGCAAAAATTTTTCGAAAGCTTCACTTTGCGTAAGTCTTTGTAAAATTTTTTTTCTTTGATCATTGGTAAGTGCAGGCGTATTTTTCGTGCTCTCCATTTTTTCTTGTAGCCATTCTCTAGCTTCTCTGTGTTCGATGTGTGTAAATTCAACAGCGATAGTGCTGCAATAAGTTTCTTTTATTGGTGGCTCACTTAGGGGATCAATGTTGGCTAAAAATTTGCCTTTTTCTCTGTATGCATTAATTAAATCAGTTTCTTTAGACCCTCTAATATCTTTGGTTGGTGGTTTGACTTCTTGCGTGAGCTCAAAGCCTTCAAAAAAATACCGCCAAGAGGGCTCAATGCTATTTGGATTTTGGTGGTATTTCCGATATAACTCGTCAATATAATTAGCATTTTGACTATTTAAATAAGTATGTTTGTTCATAAATTGCAGCACCTTTAGTATTATGCTGCCATTATGTTCCAGTCAATAGTAAGACCAACACGGGGGTGGAGTGTGTGGTGACAGTTTAAACCCAGCAGTTTTGGTACAATTTGCTACCAGCGCCAATCGCACTTCGTCATGTCATTGAAATAATTGGGTTTACTAACTCTCATTTTTGGCACTTAAATTGCTTATTAAATTATACGGATAACTGCGTGGAGCATTGTATGCTTATGGTATTTATAGAAAATAGCGAGAAGCTAAAACCCCAGTCTTTTTTAAGAAACAAGAAAAGTCTTTGTCTTTTAATACTTATTGCAGTTTTAACAGTGCTGATTGTTAAATTTTTCTCTGAACTTGCCTTAGCTTTTTGATATATACTTCCAAAAGAATAAACTTTTATATTTATTCCTTTGATACACCAGTCGAAATCTAACACAATTGCTGTATAGTGTGTCAAAGGAATAAATATTTAAACTTTTATGATGCAGCACCTTAAAAGAAATCATATCCATGTTTTTGTCGATGGCGCCTGTAAAGGAAACCCTGGCCCTGGTGGTTGGGGAGTAATTTTGATTTTACCTGATGTTTATGTCAAGGAAACTGGTGGCCACCAAAAAACCGCAACTAATAATCAAATGGAATTAAC
>JACRAO010000041.1 GCA_016213345.1 Bdellovibrio sp.
AGATAAAATTTTTATTCCGTTTTATACAACTTCTCCTAGCGGTACTGGTCTGGGCTTGCCGATTTGTCAGAAAATTATCGAAGCTCATCGTGGACGTATTGAGGTTCAAAGCGAAGAAGGGAGACTTACAAGATTTACTGTGATATTGCCTTATTTTCAGGATAAAGCTGTTTCTCACGAAAGGGTTAATAGTGAAACCAAAAGTCTTAGTCATTGATGACGAAAAAAATATAACATTAGTTCTTCAGGCCGTACTTGAGAAAGCCGGATTCGAAGTGCTGGTGTGCAATGAAAGTGGAAATGCTTTAATCTATTTAAAAACAGAAAAAATTAATGTCATTATTACAGATCTTTATATGCCTGGACTCAATGGTATGGAAATTTTAGAGTATTGTAAAAAAAATTACTCCCATATTCCTGTTGTTGTGATTACAGCTTATGGAACTGTCGAAACTGCAGTTTCATCGTTAAAAAATGGAGCTTTTGATTATATTACAAAACCTTTTGATCAATCCGAATTGCTCTCTGTTATTCAAAAAGCCTATCTCACATATGAACAAAGAGAAAAAGAACCTATTTCCTTACAAGAGACATCCAAAGTATCTTCGCTTACTGGCGATGGTCCACAAATTAAAGAAGTTATTAAGATGATTTATAAAATAGCACCATCACCTTCTACTGTTTTAGTTTTAGGAGAGAGTGGAACAGGTAAGGAGCTGGTGGCTTATGAAATTCATCATAATTCGTTGCGAGCAAAAAAACCGTTTATTAAAATTAATTGTGCAGCAATTCCTGCAACCCTAATTGAGAGTGAACTTTTTGGGTATGAAAAAGGCGCTTTTACTGGAGCAATGACTTCTAAGCCAGGGCGCTTTGAGTTAGCGCATGAAGGGACATTGTTTTTAGATGAGATAGCTGAAATGTCCTTAGAAATGCAGGTAAAACTTTTGCGTGTTTTGCAGGAACAACAATTTGAAAGAGTGGGCGGGATTCACACCATTAGAGTAGACACTCGCATTATTACAGCAACTAATAAAGATTTGGCTACAGAAGTAAAGACTGGCAAATTTAGAGAGGATTTATATTATAGATTAAATGTCGTTCCTATTAGTCTGCCTGCACTTCGTGACAGAAAAGAAGATATCGAAACTTTGGTTTGGTTTTTTGTAGCACAATTCAATCAAAGACTTCAGAAAAATATTACTTCTGTTATGCCAGAATGTATGAATCAGTTAAAAAATTACAACTGGCCTGGTAATATTAGACAGCTTGAAAATGCAATTGAGCGAATGGTGCTTATGGCAGACTCGCAAGTTTTAGAAGTTAATGATTTGCCAAAGGAAATTTTAAACATTGCTTTAAAGAGTGAACCCGAAACAGGGGGTTTTAAGGAAATTGTTAAACGTCAGACACAGAGCTTAGAAAGAGAATTGATTGAAAAAGCTTTGGATGAAACTTGTGGAAACCTAACAAAAGCTGCTGACAAACTGGGTCTTTCCAGAAAGGGACTGCAGATCAAAGTGAAAGAACTCGGGATTGATCGCACTGAATTTCATATGGAATCTTAAGGTCATCATTTTGTAAAGAAAATGTCACTCCAGAGTGAGAACAGTTTGAGTAGACATGGTCAGAAAAATCTGTGATTAATTTACGAGCTTTTTCTTCGATATCCTTTTTTATTAGACTTCTTTGCTCTTTGATGGGAGCCAATGGTTCTATTTTTGAAGTTTCAGGTTGGTTTTTTGGTTGACCTATATTGTCGTTTTTTGCACTGCAAGAGGTCAATAAAAAGCTCTTGTATACTTTAAAAAATCGCGATATATTAAAGTGATGTTTAAAAGAATCGCGCCTCTTCAAAAATGTCCTGAAGGATCTTTTTTTTTATGGGGTCCTAGGAAGACTGGAAAAAGCTTTCTTATTAGAGACTTATACACACATGTACCTCGAATTGATCTGCTTGATACGGATTTGTTTGCAAAGTATTCCATTCGTCCTGCTGTGTTGAGGGAGGAGTGCTTAGCGAGGAAAAATCAGGATCGTTTTATCATTATTGATGAAATTCAAAAGGTTTCAGCTTTGCTGGACGAAGTCCATTTTCTCATCGAAAACCATGGGTTTATTTTTGGTCTTTGTGGGTCTTCTGCTCGAAAACTAAAAAGAGGCCATGCTAATTTACTCGGAGGGAGAGCTGTGCGCTATGAGTTGCGTGGCTTGGTTTATCCAGAACTTGGAAAAGAATTTGATTTGATAAAAATTCTCAATCAAGGCTATTTGCCAAGTCATTATCTCAGTAAAAATTTTCGTAAACTTGCGCAATCCTATATCAACGAATACCTAAAAGAAGAAATAGCAGCTGAGGGGTTGGTGCGTAATTTGCCTCTTTTTTCGAACTTTCTCCGTGCTGCAGCTTTTTCGGATTCAGAAATTGCAAACTATACTAACATTGCAAGCGATTGCGGGGTATCAAGTCCTACCGTTCGAGAATATTTCGAAATTTTAGTGGATACTCTGATAGGCTCGTTCTTGCCTGCCTATACAAAGCGTGAAAAGAGAAAAGTCATTCATGCTCCAAAATTTTATTTTTTTGATGTGATGATTCCCAATTATTTGTCTAAAAGGGGTGTCATTGCACCAGGATCTGAAATCATAGGAAAAGCTTTTGAAAATTGGGTTTTTCATGAATTAAAGAGTTATATTATTTACTGTGAAAAAGAAGCAGAATTGTCATATTGGAGACTTGCTGACTCAGGAAAAGAAGTCGATTTTATGATCAATGATTTCGAAGTAGCCATTGAGGCAAAAGCCGCAGAAAACGTTCGTTCAGATTACCTCAAAGGTTTAAGGGAATTAAAAAAAGAGCATCCGAATACCAAAAAATGTATTGTTGTTTCACTTGAAAAGGTAAGGCGTTTGACTTCAGATCACATTCTTATTTTACCCTATATGGAATTTGTTCAATCCCTCTGGCAGGGGGAGTTTTTTTAGATCAATCATTTTGCAGATTAAACTTCGTCAAACACCAAAAAACCATGCTTACCTCTACAACACATCATGATGACCAGCTCATTACTACTGCAGATTAATAAAGATATCTTACCAATTGTTGGGCCAAATCAAAGTCTTCGCCATCTGGATCTATTAAGTTATTCGAATTTTTCCACTCCAGTGTTGCCTCTGGATGTGGAAATGAAAGAGCCACTTTCCCCTTCTCGTAAGGGAAAAAAATAGCTGCGGTTTTACCGTCCATATATTTAGCAATAACTTTTACAGCATTATTTTCTATAAGGTCAAAGTATCCGCCGTCTTCGAAATAAAGATAGTGCATTTGATTTTCCCAGAGCACTGGAAAAATACCTGTTTTTTTCCCTTCTGGAAAGTAATCTTTTGTAACGCCAGGAATTAGCCCCAGTCCATCTATAGTCAATGCGTCATCTACTTTGTGGTCTGCTAAAAAAGCTCCTGCGCAAAATCCCAGGTAAGACCCGCCGTTCTTAATAAAAGTCTTTAAGGCAGTTAGCTTTTTTGGTTTTAATGCTTTGGCAACAACTACCGCGTCACCACCTGGCTGGACCCATAGCTTTGCTTTTTCTAAGAGCACAAAATTTTCGTTATTTACAAGATCGATTTTAAATCTTTCTTTTTGCACTACATGTGCAGCGGCTTTTGTACAGTTTTCTTCGCATACCCCTGGTCCCGAATAAATAAGAGCAATTGGTCTTGTGTCTTCGGTGACTGATGTGTCTTTTGGATAGGCATTAAACGTCCCGGCTATTAATATAAATAACAATAATATTATTCTAACCATAGAATATATTGTTCTACTGTTTTTTATATTTTTATAAAAGAAGTTTTTCACAATCTTTCATTATTTCTGGAATATTCGGAATATTTGGAATATGGGGATACTCGGCGTCAATAATGTCATCTGATCTAAACTCCATTCCTTGATAGTCCCTAGTCGTATTCATGCCCAATTCTTCGAACATTTTTCGGAGCCATAACATTTGCCCTTTTGGTGAAAGAAGTTTAATAAAACCATATTTGATGAGAAGCGGATAGTGTGCTAAATAATCATCTAACGTTTTTAGACTTCCTGGGTTTTCTTCTAAAAAAGATGAATTTCCGCCTGGATTGCTTTCGATTACTTGTAAACTGCCGTTTTCTAAAAGAGCAATATCAAATCCATAAGGAAAAAATCTAAGGGCTTCTGGGAGTTTGTCAATTAATGATTGTACAAAGCTTTCAACATTTTGAATTAGTTTCTGATCAGGTTTTGTGCTGCGTTTTTTACTCCTATTACTACGTAAGTATTGATAGCGCTCAATGGTAGAACCATTTGCTAAAACCATTCCTCCTTGGACTTCGACTCTAAATTCTTTAATAATCTTTATTTTTTTTTGGAAAAAAATATGTTCTGGTTGTGCAAGCATGCCTTTTATTTTCCAAATTTTGTAGTCTTTGTGTTTCTTGAGTGCGTCAATAATGGCCTCAGGATCTTCGCCTTTCATGTCTGTTTCTATTTTTATTTTGAATTCTTCAAATTCTCTAAGATCCGCATTTTGCATTCGTATTGGATCCAAATCTGTATCTGTTATAAAAGATTTTTCAGTCGAAAAATCCCATGCTCCCTTCATGACCCAGCCTTCTGGAAAACGAGCTTTTAATGCTTCCAATAATGCCACATAATCAATAGGTTTATGTAACTGGTCACAAGAATGTGGAGTTACAGGGTTAGTGCCTATTAGATCTACAAGTGCCACACTTTCTGGCATGGCGCCTGCCAAAAAGTATTGAATAATCTTCATCTCAAAAATTTTATTTTCCATTGCTTGCTGTATTAGAGCATTTTCTAGTCCTGGATTGTATTTGCCTAATAATGTTGATTTATGAATATGTCGCCTATGGTAAACCACGCTTTCTCCAGCAATAATAAGTGGTCTATGTCCGGTGTATTTTGGATGCACCTGAATCCAGATGATGCCATCTGGTTCATTTTCTGTACTCAGATATTTTTCTTTTGGGTCATAAAGTGCGTAGTGAATAATTTTTTTCTTAGATTTTACATCTCTAATTTTTTTAATGTCTCTACGGTCAATACCAGTAATTTTTTCTAACATAGTGTCGTGGTCATAGTTTCCTAAAGTTTCTGCTGAATGCACAATGCCTAGGGCTCTTCTGATATCTTTTATGAAATCAAAATCGTTATTGAACTCTCTAAATTCTACAATAGGGGCGGGTCTGGCCCATTTTTGGATTCTGATTGCAAAAGAAAGTGGGTCGTCAGGTATAGCTTCTAAAAGCAAGCTGGATATTCTTAGTCTTACCATTTTTACAATTTGAGGTACTACAACTTCTGCTTGATCTAAAAGTAGTTCTCTAGCTTTTTCAATTGGTAAAGTCCAAGCGTTTCTAACCCCAAGAAACTCAAGGCTTTGTCTGTACAGGTAATCGTCATAAAACTCTCTAAGTGTAGGTTGATACATAGGATCTTGTAATTTTTTTAAAAACCCAGGCTGAAGTTCATACAAGTATTCTTGCCTGATTTTGGGGATTTTTAGTTTTTCTTGCATTTGCAAGACGTGTTCAGGGCGCGAATAAATTCTTAATAGATTAATCAGATTTTTCAAAGCGTCTGGATTGTTTATTAATGTAGGCATTTCGACATTGACCTGAGTTGAGACTGCATTACTTGCAGTGGTGCCGATAGCCCCAAGCTCTCTTAGTGCTTTTCCTAGTGCTTCAAAAAGCTCAATGTTCTCATATGTTAGTGGTGGTAAAACTATTTCTCTGGGAGCGGAACGCAAATCTATTGCCCATTGTTTCTGATATTGTTTCGGATCTGTAAGTGCAATTCTCCAAGCAGAACTTTCTATTTTGAGTTTGATTTCGCCATATGGACTTTCAAATTTTACTTCTCCATGCTCTAAGCGTTCAATTACTTGTCCATGAAAAATAGATTCAATTATTCTTTCGATTTGATAGTCCTTGAGACCAGTAAATTCAATCTCTACACCAAATCGCCTTTTTATTTGTGACTCGTCAAAAAAGACTTTTTCTGCACTGGTGAGAAAATCTTGTGTGTGTCCTACTGAGCTAAGTAAAAGAAGCAATCCCCCTAAGATCATTTTATTACCCCCTGTTTTTACTCCCCGCATTTACCCGTAGCATTATCATTAAGTTTTATAAGAAGGCAACTAAAAATTTTATAAAATTTCAATTTGTGTCATATTTGTCTCAGTGTCCATTCGATCAAGATTTGTGAAGCTAAAACTCCATTTGCTAGTGCTTGACAAGTAGCTTTTTCAAGTTTTTGTCGTGCATTTTCTTTTTTGGGATCCAATAAAATGTAGCCATAGTCTACAATCCCTTTGCGATTTGGCAAATCAAATGATGGTTGTCTTAGCTCAGTTCCAAAAAACTCGATAGAATATTTACCGATTTCAGGAGCAAGTTCAATTGATCTTTTTGCAACTTCGAGAGCAAGTTCTTTTGGTGATAAATCTTCTGTGTGCTGGAAGTGTTCTGTAGATAAAAGAGCGAAATTTTTTGGGTTTGTCAGGCAATCCCTAAATCTGGATTTTTCTCCTTCTAAAATTTGCAGTTTTACAAAATCTTCGTAAGCATAGTGATAGTTTGAAATAATTCTGGTGCTTACTTTGATTAAATTTTCGAATCCAGTAGGCAAGTTCCAAGTAAGCAGTTCGGACCATGCACCCATGCTTATACTTGGTGCTTGGGCAGCGTGATAAGGTTGCGAAAGATCCTGTGTGTAGTGCAACGCCCAGTTTAGCATTCTAAAACCCCAATACTCATTTTTTTCTTTCAAAAGCTGGAGTGCTTCTTTAGCGAAAAGCTCGGCTCTATCTGGTGCTTGTCCTAAGGATCTTATAGGAATTTGAAAGGTTGCAATAGGTTTCGTAATTGTCCACCCACCAAAATACATGTGTCTAAACCCTTGGCTGGTGGGACCTGTTTTCTTGCCCATATATATTCGTTCTTGCTTTGGATCTGCAGTGTCATCCAAGTCTCGATCCATGCCGTGGTCTGGTTCGTCTACAGCGGGGCTTAAAAATAATTCAAAAGCATTCTTAACTGGATAAGCCTGAAATTGAGTGACCAAACTCAGTTGTAATGTATTGCTGGCCAAGCCTCTTCCTACTTCATGTGGTTTGTTTTTTACAATTTCATGAAGAAATGTTGGCACTTGTATTTGAGATTTTATGTTCATTGAATAAAGTTTTATCTTAAGCTCTGGTTTAAGTCCCTTGAGGACCCACGGCATAATGATTTGGTGGTTTTCCCAAGCATAAGTATTAATTGATAAAAAAAATATCCCCAGTGTGCAAAGTATATATTGCATGCTTCCCTCCTTGTTGATTAGATGCTTTAACCTGATTTATATGTGTTGTCAAATTTACAGTAACAGAAACTGTAACAGTAACAGAAACTGTAATAGTTACTGTAAAACAGTAAAATAAATTTAAATTCTATTGTAAAAACTGACCGACGACTAAAGCATATTAAAAAATGCTTGAATTTTGCTTACTATGATATTACATTAGTTTCCGTAGGGGTTCGACATTGAGTTCGCCCCATTAAAAGGAGAATGGCTGTGTCAATTGGTACAAGTGCGAAGGCGCGTTTTAAAATCATACAAGAAATAACTCAACGTACTACTCGAAAATTTGATCCCCCAAGAGATGAAAACGGAAGAAAACTCAAAATTTCTGAGTTCTATGGGATGAATACTTTTAATTTGGATCGAATGCGAGAAAAACTATCGAAAGATGTTTTTCATAAACTTCAGCAAACCATAGAGACCGGAAAGAAATTGGATTTAGAAATTGCAGATCCAGTTGCTCAAGCTATTAAAGACTGGGCACAAGAACGGGGGGTTACACATTTTTGTCATTGGTTTCAGCCACAAACTGGTTCGACTGCAGAAAAACATGACGCTTTTTTGAGCCTAGATAAAAATAAAAGACCGGTTGAAAAATTTTCTGGCTCTCAGTTAATTCAGAGTGAACCGGATGCTTCGAGCTTTCCTTCGGGTGGAATGCGAACCACATTTGAGGCTAGAGGTTATACGGCATGGGACCCTTCAAGCCCGGTTTTCATTATGGACACTGTGAGTTCAAAAACACTTTGTATTCCTTCTGTATTTATTAGCTATCACGGGGATGCACTGGATGAAAAAACAGCACTTATCAGGAGTGTCGAAGTACTGTCTCAAAAAGCTTGTGAACTTCTCTATGTGCTTGGAGAAAAAGATGTAAAGCGTATCGTTCCTACTTTGGGCGCTGAACAAGAATATTTTTTGATTGACCGTGGATTTTATAATCTAAGACCGGATCTTATTATGACTGGACGGACCCTTGTAGGAGGTCAACCTCCCAAAGGCCAGCAGTTAGAGGATCATTATTTTGGTAGTATTGCAACTCGTGTTCAGGCTTTTATGAGCGAAATGGAGTATGAACTCTATAAACTTGGTGTTCCTGTTAAGACAAGACACAATGAGGTAGCTCCCAGCCAGTTCGAAACAGCTCCTATTTTCGAAGAAGTCAATTTATCCACAGATCACAATCAACTTACCATGGAAATTTTGAGAAAAGTGGCCTTGAGGCACCATCTAATGGTTTTGCTACACGAAAAACCTTTTGCCGGGATTAATGGCAGTGGCAAGCATAATAATTGGTCCTTAATGGTGGCGGCTAGTGGAGCCGGATTAGATGGAGATAATTTACTTGAGCCTGGTAAAACTCCTCATCAAAATATACGGTTTTTATTAATTATAGTTTCCGTTTTAAAAGGAGTTATGCAACATGCAGGTCTGCTGAGAGCAGGTATAGCTTCTGCTGGAAATGACCATCGATTGGGTGCTAACGAAGCTCCTCCTGCTATTATTTCTGCATTTTTGGGTGATCTTTTGAATAGCATTTTAAATAATATTGAAAGTGGATCTGATCGTGATAAGAACCCCGAAGCTGCTGTGATTCGTTTAGAGGTGAGTAAACTTCCTGAAGTCATGCGTGATAATACAGATAGAAATCGTACTTCGCCTTTTGCATTTACCGGCAATAAATTTGAATTTCGTGCTGTAGGATCTTCTTTTTCGACAGCATTTCCGATTACTTTGTTAAATGCGGTTGTAGCTGATGGTTTAGAGTATGTAACACAGTTATTAAAGAAAAAATTAGGTTCATTGAAAGGCGGAAAAACTACTGAGGTTTTAGAAAAAGCAGTACTAGAAACACTAAAAGAAGTAATACGTGAAACTAAGGCCATTCGTTTTGAAGGTAATAATTATGCCGAAGAATGGATCAGAGAAGCAGAAAAACGGGGACTGCCAAATTTGAAAAAAACTCCAGAGGCACTTGCACAATTGGTGAGTCCTGTTTCTAAAGAAATGCTTATTCGCTTAGGTGTGTTTTCTGAAGCGGAGATTGTGTCACGTTTTCATGTCAGGATTGAGCGTTATATTAAAAATATCATGATCGAAGTAGATACTCTCAAATCATTAGTTGACACGATGATTTTGCCTGCGTGTTATGCCTGGCATGGATTTTTAGCAGCTACAGTGGGATCTGCCAAGCAAGCTGGTGTATCTGCTCCACAAGCTGAAGTCTTAACTAAGCTTGGCAATTTAATTACTTCTTTACATGCTAAAAGAATGCAACTTGAAGTCACGGACAATAAGGCTGAATCTTTAAGTACGGATGAAGAAAAGGCCCGGGCTTTCTCTAAAGAAGTTACTGTTGCTATGGATGATGTAAGAGTTGTTTGCGATGAACTCGAAGCTTTGGTAGCAGACGATTATTGGCCATTGCCTAAATATAGAGAAATGTTATTTATCTCCTGATTTTTTTGGTAATTTTTTGGTAATTTTTTGGTAATTTTTTTGGTGATTTTTTTAGATGGCACTTTTTGGTTTTTAAGAAATTGTAGATGTAATGGAACTTGTTAGTGGTCATAATAATATTTTAAAGAAAGCATTTCCCAGTACAGTTGTGACGATTGGCAATTTTGACGGGGTTCATTTAGGCCATAGTCAAATCATAAAAGACATGATTGCAAAGGCAAAATCGCAAGGTGGGACTTCTATAGTGTATACATTTCGTCCACATCCTTTTTATGTGTTAAGACCGGAACGGCATTTGCCTTTGCTTACAACGTATGATCAGAGAAATAAACTGCTTAGTGAGTTAGGTGTAGATGTTGTGATAGAGGAACCTTTTAGCCGGGAGTTTTCGAATTTAACAGCGGAGCGTTTTTTTTATGAAATATTATTGCACAAAATAAACGTAAAAGAAATTGTTGTGGGTTATGATTTTTCATTTGGAAAAGAGAGGGAGGGACACTTAGAAAATTTGCGATCTTTTTGTAAGAAAACTAAAGTGTCTTTGGATATTGTTTCGCCGTTAATGGTAAATGAAGACGTGGTTTCTAGCACTCAGATTCGCAATTATTTAATCAAAGGTGAGATTGAAAGGGCTAATAGGCTTTTGGGGCGTGAATTTTTTTATGAAGGCAATGTGATCAAAGGCGTGGGACGGGGACATCAAATTGGTTTTCCTACTGCAAATTTAAGACCAGAAAGCGTGAGTTGTCAGCTTTTGCTTGCCAATGGAGTTTATGCAACAAAGACGAGAGTGATACCAAGAGTAGGATCAAAAGTGAAAAATGATCTTTTTCAAAGTATTACTAATATTGGAGTGCGTCCGACTTTTAGGAGTAATGAAAAAGCATTGCCACCGGTTTTAATTGAAACTTATTTGCTTGATATGGATATTGATCTCTATGGAGCAGAGATTCAGGTGTGTTTTGTAAAAAAACTAAGAGATGAAAAGAGATTTTCAGGTTTAGAAGAGCTTAAGAAACAAATTGAAAAAGATATTCAAGCTGCAAGATAGAGCAAAACTGTTACCTGTTCCAAGTTACTGTTACAGTTTACAGGACTGTTTTCTGTTACTGAATTATAAAAATAGTAAAATTTTATAGGATGTTGTAATAGTATAAAGTATTACGTTTTTTTTGGGGGACAATGTCTATGTATAAACACATGCGGCAATTGGTTTTAGGGATTACATTTTGTACAGGATTTACTGCTCTGGTTTATGAAGTTACCTGGCAAAAATACCTAGCAAATCTTTTAGGCAGTCAAGCCAAAGCATCTGCAATTATTCTAGCTGTTTTTTTGGGTGGATTATCTTTGGGATATTCCCTGTTTGGCAAATGGAGCATGGCAAAAAAAGCTGGCTATTTGATCAAAGGCTGCGGATGGGCCGAGGTTGGTATTGGTGCCTGGGCATTATTATTTCCCATTATTTTCAATTTCGTCTCAGAAAAAGTTACTTTTTTATCAGGACCAGATTATTTTTTGTTTTTTATTGATTTAGTGACTTGTATTTTTTTGATTAGCTTTCCAACTGTCCTCATGGGCTCTACTCTGCCTTTGTTGACACAGGGACTATCGATGAGTGTTAGCGAAGCGGTTCCTGTACACGCCAGGATTTATGCTACAAACACGGCAGGTGCGTTTGTGGGTTGTTTAATTGGCGGTTTCTTTCTTTTGCCTTCATTTGGTTTGCCACTGACTATGATGTATATGGCAGTCATCAACTTGGTTGGTGGTTTGGCATTGCTTATTTTAGGAGCAGTACAAAAAAATGCTTTAGATTTTGAAATTATAGAAGCAAAAGAAGTTATTACTGATTCTAAAAACACTAAAGATTTTGTTTATGGTCTGTCAATTGCTTTTATTGCTGGATTTAATGCCCTTAGTCTGCAGACACTTTTTATGCGTATTTTTGCTTTAAGTGTTGGAGCATCTGAATATGCATTTTGTGTGGTAGTGGCTGTGTATATTTTGATGTTAGCAGTGGGAGCCTATGGACTTACAAAAACTAAAGAACGCAAATTGCAACTCTGTGTTAATCAAACGATAGCTCTTATAGGTCTTTTTGTACTTTATTTTTTGATTCCATATTTTCCATATGGCGGTCATCTTTTGAGAACTCTGTTTGTTTCTACTGGCCTGGCTTTTTATGTTTACTTTTTTGCAACATTTTTAGTGTTAGCTATAGTGTTAGCTATACCAATTGGATCAATGGGGCGTACCATGCCGCTTTTACTACAAGTGATAAAAAGCCGTTATCATAATCTTGGCTCTGATGTTGGTAGAATTTACGCCTGGAATACCATTGGTTGCGTGGGTGGTGCTCTGGTTGGTGGATTTTTTCTACTTTATTTTTTTAACATGGATAATGTATTTAAAATTTGTCTTTTAGGTCTATCTGCTTCGGTTATTCTGGCTTTGATTTTAGAACGGAGTTCACAAAAAATAGTTCAAGTATTTATGGTTTGTGGTTTAGTGGTTACTGTTTTTTTGGTGCCTAATTGGGATAAAAAGAAGTTCACACATGGATTATTTAGATACCGGGAGCCTTTGGAGAAAACATTTAGTGGTCCAGAGGAATTATATTATTCTGTTTTTAAAGACCAGAAGATTTTAGCTTATTGGGATGATCCAAATACTACAGCTGTCATAACAGAATTTGCTATGCCTGCTGCGAAAAAAGGACCGAAAATTTCGCGTTCTATAATTATCAATGGAAAATCAGATGGATCAACGTATGGGGATTTGGCTACGATGAGTTTAGCTGGGCATTTGCCTGGACTTTTCCAAAAATCTAAGAACCAGAAAACCGCAGTTATTGGTTTTGGTACTGGAGTTACCGTAGGATCATTGTCATTATATGACGAGATCAAAGAGATTAATGTAATGGAAATTTCGCCAGCAGTAAAAAAGTTTGCTCCGTTTTTTGATTTTGCTAACCACAGAGCTTCTAAAAGTGAAAAACTCAAGTGGCATATGGGTGATGCGTTTAGAGTTTTAGGACATAGTCAAGATCGCTACGGAGCTATTATTTCAGAGCCTAGCAATCCGTGGGTAACCGGGATAGAAAGACTTTACACTCTGGATTTTTATCAAAGAGTGTTTGATCGTTTAGATGAATTTGGTATTTACGTTCAGTGGATTCACACTTATGAAATTTCTTATAATACAGTAGGGCTAGTGATAAATACTTTTTCACATGTTTTTCCAAATATCAGGATATTTATTGTAGGTCCGGATTTAATAATGCTTGGGACAAAAACGAAGCATTTACCAGAGTCTTTAGATATGGCAGCTAGGCGTTTTGAGTTACCTAAAATCAAAGAGGATTTAGAGATACTTGGGCTTCATTCGGTCGAAGGGCTTTTGTCTTTAGAGTTACCATTAAGTCCTGCTTTGTTTCAAGACGCTGGTGTTCACACGCTCGAATTTCCCAGGCTTACGTATCAAGCAGGGAAAGATTTTTTCAAAGGTTTAGGTGCAAGTCCTTGGGCTTATTTACAAACAGATAAACTTAAGGGAGTAACGCGTTTAGAAACAGAAAAGAGTTTGATAAAAACCTGGTTTGATAAAGCAGGAGATAAAACTTTAGTACTTAAAAATATTGCACAAGATACGTGCGGGCAAAAGAAGGCACAGTTTTTTCAGAATTGGAAAAGTTCATCTAAAATTTGTCAAAATAGTTTAGTGGCATTAGCTGCGATGGGCGAAATTGACACTCAATCTGACACGCAGCAAGAGGGGATTAAAAAATTGCAAGGACTTTCTGCCGCTTGGCAAAAAGGACCGGTTTTGAGTAAGAAATTTAAAAAATATGGTACAAATGACATTACAGATCTAGATCCCAGAAAAGAACTGATCAGGCTTTTTGCAAGTTATGAAT
>JACRAO010000048.1 GCA_016213345.1 Bdellovibrio sp.
AGATTATTTAGGCAGAGATCTCCTGGCCAGGCTTATGTTTGGAGCTCGAGTTTCATTATTTATTGGTTTTTTTGCTCCATTTTTGGCTTCAATTATTGGCATTTTTATTGGTGGCATATCGGGTTATTTTGGTGGAGCTGTTGATCACTGGCTTATGAGACTGGCTGATTTTGTGTTAGCTCTACCGTTTTTACTCTTTATGATTTTGTTTAAAGTCGTATTGGGAGCTGGTGCTGGTGAAAGTGGGATTCAGGCACTGCTAATAGCCATGGTGATCTTGTCATGGACTGGTCTTGCGCGGCTTACGCGCGGTCAACTCTTGCAGCTTAGAGAATCTGAATTTGTCCAAGCTTCGCGCTTACTGGGTGCAAAATCGTTTTATATTATTTTAAGGCATTTGTTGCCAAATACTTTAGGTGTGATTTTGGTCTCTATCACTTTTGCAATCCCGAGTGCTATTTTTACAGAGGCCTTCTTGTCGTTTATAGGAATGGGAGTTGTTCCCCCCACACCTTCGTGGGGTAGTATGTGTAATGATGGAATTCAAACTTTTCTTACGTATCCTCATGAGTTTTTCTTTCCTGCTGTTTTTATCAGCATAACAGTTTTGGCTTTCAATCTTTTTGGTGATGGTCTTCGAGATGCCCTGGACCCAAAATTGAGGTCAAGATAAATGGCTGAAGTTGTTTTAGAGGTTCAAGATTTGAAAGTCGAATTTGATACTTATGGAGGAGTGATCAAAGCAGTTAGAGGTGTGAGCTTTAATGCTTATAAAGGCACAACTTTGGCAATTGTAGGAGAAAGTGGATGTGGAAAATCCGTCAGTGTACAAGCAGTGATGGGACTTATCCCGGTGCCTCCAGGGCGCGTGACATCAGGCATAGTAAAACTACGTGGTAATAATATATTGGGTCTTTCGCATTCGGAAATGAACAAAGTGCGGGGAAAAGAAATCGGGATGATTTTTCAAGATCCTATGACTTCTCTAAATCCAACAATGACGGTAGGTAAGCAAATAACAGAGACGTTGAGTGTGCATGAGGGTATTGGTCGAGGAAGAGAGGCAAAGAAAAGGGCGATTGATCTTTTAGAAAAAGTGCATATTCCAGAAGCTGCAAATCGTGTGAGACATTATCCATTTCAGTTTTCTGGCGGGATGAGGCAGAGAGTGATGATTGCAATGGCGATAGCTTGTAAGCCTAGTATTTTAATTGCAGACGAGCCCACAACTGCTTTGGATGTTACGATTCAGGCTCAGATTTTACATTTACTCAAGGACCTTCAAAGAGAAAATGAAATGTCACTTATTTTGATTACTCATGATTTAGGTGTGGTGGCACAAATGGCTTCGGAGGTCAATGTCATGTATGCAGGGCGGATTATTGAGTTCGGTCCCGTAGATGACATTTATTACCGCTCGCAGCATCCTTACACTATAGGCTTAAGGGCTGCGATGCCTTCGAGTGAAGAAGGGGCAAAGCGAAAATTGCAACCAATCGAAGGTTCACCACCAGATCTTTTTCATCCCCCTATAGGATGTGGTTATTTTGATCGTTGTCCGTATGCGATGAAAATTTGTGAATCAAATGAACCTGAACCATTTTTAGTGGGAAAGAACCATTACAGTCGTTGTTGGCTACATCACCAGAGATCTCAGACAAAGCTAACGGATTTTATTAAGCAAGACACAAAAATTTATAAAAATAATGAAATAATGAGTTGAAGCAATTGGAAGTTTATGATTTTAGAAATTAAAAATTTAAAGAAATATTTTGAAATCAAAAAGGGAGAATTTTTGCATGCCGTGGATGATGTAAATCTCTCTATCCAAGAAAACGAAATTGTAGGATTAGTTGGTGAATCAGGTTGTGGAAAGTCTACATTGGGGCGCACTGTGGTTGGTCTTTATGATAAAACTGCAGGAAGTGTTTCTTACAGAAACCAAGTTTTACCTAAAAGTTATTCGAGTTCAGATTTTTGGAAATATTCACGCGAAATACAAATGATTTTTCAGGATCCTTATTCGGCATTAAATCCAAGGATGACAGTTAAGGAAATAGTAGCCGAAGGTCCGCTGATTCATAGTTTATGGAAAAAAAATGCAATAAACGACAAAGTTGCTTATTGGTTAAATAGAGTTGGGTTGCCCAGGGATCACATGTCGCGTTATCCCCATGAGTTTTCGGGTGGGCAGAGACAGCGTATTGGGATTGCTAGAGCGTTGGCGTTGGAGCCAAAATTAATAATTTGCGATGAGCCTATTTCTGCGTTGGATGTTTCAGTGCAGGCCCAGATTATTAATTTGATGGGTGAACTGAAGGAAAGCTTTGGTTTAACACTTTTGTTTATTGCGCATGATTTATCGATGGTTCGTTATGTTTCAGATCGTATGGCGGTTATGTATTTAGGGGCATTGGTGGAGCTTGGACCCTCGTATGAAGTTTATTATAGTTCGCTACATCCTTATACGCAGTCTTTGATAGCATCTAATCCCGAGCCTGATCCCGAAAAGGAGAGACATCGCAAATTTATTATATTAAAGGGTGAAATTCCTTCGCCGGTTAACCTAAAGCCCGGATGTCGTTTTGCGGGTCGCTGTCCCAAGGTTATGGATATTTGTCGTGGTACAAATCCGGTATGGAAAGAAATTAAGCCTAGTCATTTTGTGTCTTGTCACCTACACTAAAACACTTCGTGTTTTGTATTTTAAAACACTTCGTGTTTTGTTTATTAGTGTAAATTATTTCTTGATATTGTCATAATTTTATGACAATATCAACATAGAGCCAAGCCATGAAAGCTGTACGCATACATAAGAAAGTGGAAAAGGATTTAATAGAATTAGATATATTTACGAGAGCAAAGATTACTGAACTTTTAAGTTTATTGGCAAAAGGCGAGTCCTTGGCTCTTCCCGTAAGTCGGCCTATGCCTATCATTGCCAACGGAGTTCATGAACTTCGAATTAAAAATATCGAAGGTCAGTACCGCGTTTTTTATTTTGTTAAGCATTTAGATGCCATTTTGGTGTTTCATTTCTTTAAAAAGAAAACCCAAGAAACTCCAAAAACTGAAATTGAAACTGGAAGAAGAAGACTAGGAGAAATGATATGAAATCTTATATTGAAGCAAAATCAATGAGTGATCTTGGTAAAATAATGCGGCTTCCGAAAGGACAGATATCTAAAATTGAAATGAGAACAAATTTAGTCATTGCCATTAAAAAAAATATTGAAAAAATGAACTTCACTCATGCCAGAGCTGCTCAACATGCGAGAGTGGGAAGAACTGTCATTACTTCCATTATGAATGGAAATACAATTCATATGTCCACCGATCGTCTCATTGATATTGCACAAAATTTAGGATTAACTATAACTCTAAAAGTAGCTTAGGACTTCTAATTAGACACAGTTTCGAAATCCACAAGGTACCAGTCTTTTTTGTCTTCATCCCACATAAATTGTCTGGCTTCGTCTATTAGAGTTTGGCACTCTGTTCTAAAGTGTTTTAGGTTTTTAAGTTGTGTTGCTAGTTTATTAAGTTTATCTGCTGCATCTTTATTGCCGTTTCTGTCTAAATAAATTGCTCTTACTTCAGCGAAAGCAATTTCAGTTTGGAAGGGTATACCATCAATTTGATGAAGTTGAATGCTACTTAAAAACCGATCGCCAGTGAGTGATCCATTTACTTTTGTTGTGATGATATACTCAGTTGCCGTCTCTATAATTTGAACGCGGTTTATTTTTGTAGAATCTACTTTTTCAGAATTTTGAACATAGTCTAATACATAAATCATTGGATCACGTTTCCGTGTGTCGGCATGTGTAAAAAAGTGTTTTATTAAAAATGGGATTCTGATGACTTGGTCCGGTTTTTCGCCAGTTTCCTTATCAATTTCAAAAACATGCGTTGTATTTCCTGCGCCTAAAAACTTTCCAAGCCTAAATTTTTTTCCGTTGTAAATCACTATATCTCCAGCTTTTAGTGTCAACACGACTTTTTGGTAATTGTCGTATGATTTTACGGCTGGGATTAATCCTGCTGATGGTTCTTGTGTGCCAGTTAAAACAGGAATTAAAGAAATAAGTCTAGATACAATACTAGTTGTTTTTGGCGGATTATTTACTTCACAATTTGTTAAATCATAAGTTTGTGGTTTGTCTTCTTCTTGCAATTCTAACTGAGCTAATTGTGCTTTTTGAGTATCTGTGAGAGATGTGTAGTTTCTCACTATATCTTCTGATTTGGTGGTATCGCTATCAAGTGAGTGTAAATATTGTCTAAATAAAGGATCGTTTTTATAAAGTTTTGTAAATTGTATGTCTATTTCATGTCTTATCTCTGATGGATTAATATATAATATTTTTCTTAATAAAAGCTCACACTCGGTTGTTGTAAGAGCAAATGCATTTTGAACTAGTGCAAAACTAATGCATATGACTGCTAATGCAACAAAGTACTTTTTAATTGACATTAATTGTTTCCACACACTCAGGAACTAATAGCACTTTATTTACATTAACGCAACGCATTAGTGTTTGTGCTTATCTGAAAAGTACCTGTAGGTTGAGCATTTATATAAATTGGTCTTGAAATATTTCCTCAGGAATGCAAGGGTGGCTCAAGCCCAATAATTCTTTTTCTTGGAACTGCATGGTGGGATACAATTTCACGGATAGCTTCAAATACGAGTTGAAATTGACCATCATACTTTGATTCAAGTTCAGTGATCTTTTTTCCGAGCTCTTTGTTCGAAATTAGGACTGTTTTCAATTTAACAAATGTTCGCATGATCGCAATGTTTACTTCGATTGCCCGTCGACTGTTGAGTACAGATGAAAGCATTGCAATTCCTTGTTCGGTGAATGCCAGCGGTGGTTTTCTCCTGCCGCCCCATCTCGAACTTGATATCACAATCTGTGATTTCAAGTGCATAACCTCTTGATTAGTAAGGGTAAACATAAAGTCTTCCGGAAATCGGTAGATATTTCTTCGAACTTGCTGATTCAAGCGCATTGTAGGAACCTGGTAGAGTTCCGACAGATCAAAATCCAACATTACTTTTAGATTACGGATTAAATAGATTTTAGATTCAACCTCAACTGTGTTAGGTTGTTTTGTATTCATAGGCCTTTTTAATACAAAATTCGCGCCAAAAAAGGGGCCTAAAGGCAGGGCAATGTTATAGTATTTTAGATAATTTTTATTAGCAAGGGGAGGCCTCAAATATGACCGACGAACATAAACCTTATATTCCGACTACAGCTTCGGTTGCTGAACTGACACTAGTGCCAATACTGATGGGAATTGTTTTAGGCATTGTTTTTGGTGCCTCTTCTCTTTATTTGGCGCTCAAAGTAGGTATGACAGTGAGTGCTTCTATCCCGATTGCTGTGTTATCAATTACTTTGTTTAAAGCTTTTTCTAAACTATTTGGATTAAGAAAATCTA